>NZ_JAJNHQ010000003.1:0-252488 GCF_022386845.1 Mammaliicoccus sp. C-M13
AAAGACGTTAATGGTCAATCTGACGTAACAAAACCATCGCAAGATTCTAACAACAATCCGAATAATACCGACCAACATAAAGATACAAATAGCAATTACACACCAAATAACCAAGACTCAGATAATGAAGGTAACGGTGTAAATAATAAAGATGAAGAAACTGAAGCTACTGATCCAACGGAATCTAATTCTAATGACAGTGGTATTTCAAACGGTGATGAAGATTCTGATAAAGATGGTATCTCGAATAAAGAGGAATCTGATTCAAACAGTACAATACCAACTGACAAAGACGTTAATGGTCAATCTGACGTAACAAAACCATCGCAAGATTCTAACAACAATCCGAATAATACCGACCAACATAAAGATACAAATAACGATAGCACACCAAATAACCAAGACTCAGATATTGAAAGTAACGGTGTAAATAATAAAGATGAAGATGTTACAAGCACGGATCCAACGAATTCAGACTCTAACGGTAATGGAATTTCAGATGGCGGTGAAGATGCTGATAAAGATGATATCTCAAATAAAGATGAATCTAATCCAAACGCTTCAGCGCCAACTAACAACAATGATTCTGGTCAATCTAATACTGATGACAATCCAAATAATACTGACCAATCTAAAGATACAGATGATGAAGTTACTCCAGATAACCAAGACACAGATATTGATGGCGACGGCATAAACAATATAAACAAAGAAATCTCAGGTACTAATCCAATGAACTCTGATACTAAAGAAAATGGTGCGCTTAGTGACGAGGAAAAATCAGTCGATAGTAAGGGCTCTATACAACCAAACATTGATGAAAATGTCATGAAAAATAATAACAATATTTCTAACAATGGATATGATAAATTAAATAGTAATAACGATATTATTAAATTAGCTGCTAAAGACGACATTTCGTCAGAGGGTAATGGCGTGACTAACATTAATTATGAATTAAATAATGGTAGTACAATGAGTCAACAGAATAGCAATACAAATTTAAACGATCAAACTGCAACTAATGACATGAGTAATAATAATCAATCATCCAAAGCTCATTCAAATATTGACCATGAAGATGCAAAAGTATTACCTGACACTGGAGAAGAAGAAAGTAAACTGGCTGGTTTATTAGGTATCACTTCATTATTTGGTGGATTAGCATTATTATTCAGACGTAAAAAATCTGAAGACAAAGAATAATACGCTTCTTAATAATATATAAGTAGAGGAGAGTGCACACGTGCACTCTCTATTTTAATTCAATTAAATATAAACTCTATTTATTAATACTTCTTAAGTACATAGTCAATCTCAAATATGTATTCTTAAAATGAAAAATCTCATTCTTCAAAATAAATTTTTTTATTACATTTTACAAAATTTATATAAATATTTTATAGAGTTTTAAAAGAATAGTATTTTACATACATAATAAAAGTGGTATACTAACTTAGAACAAATTACATTTTGTTCCATATCTTATATGTGAATAATTTAAAAGAAAGGAGAACTTATATTTTATTTATTCAATTCACATATATTTGTGCCACTTCACTCATATAACAACGATTCAATTAAGAGTAGATAATTAACTCATGACTAATAAATAAAACTAAATAGTAAAAATGAATCGCCTTATGAGTTAAGTTGCTCTCCAAAAAATAATTTGTAAAGGGGATCGCTAATGGATAAGCAACGGCGATTACAAAAGTTTAGTATTCGAAAGTATGCTGTTGGAACATGCTCGATATTAATCGGAACACTCATATTCCTAGGCTCACCAGCAGACCATGCTTTTGCATCTGAAAACACTTTAGATGTAGCTAAACAAGAAGAATCAGCAAAAGAAAAAGAAGAGAAAGAAATTAATAAAACAGTTGAAGAAGCTGATAAATCTTCAGAAGAAAATAAACAACAAAATGAAGAAACTTCAACTAATCAACCAACAACTGAAGAAACAACAGAACAGCCTAAATCTGAAGAAACTGATAAGCAACAAGTAGAAGTAGAAAAATCGGTAGCTACAGAAGAAACTGTAAAACCCGAAGAATCAGTTAAGAATGAAGACGCAGCAGATAAACAAGAATCTACTGTGAAAGAAGAAAAGGTTGAAGAAGTAGAGAAACCTAAAACTAAAGAAGTAGCAGAAAAAGAAACAAAAACAGAAAATCCTGCAACTAAAGAAGAACAACCAAAAAATGAGACTGTAAAATCTGAAGATAAGCCAGATGAAAAATCTCAAAAAGAAACAGAAAAATCTGAAGACAAATCAGTAGAAAAAGTAAATACAAATAAAGATGATGTAGTAGTAGAACAACCTGCAACTACAGAAAACAAACAAGTTTCAGATGAAGTAGTACAACCAGAAATTAAAGAAAATACACAGTCTGAAAACAAAACTACAGAGACTGAAGAGAAACCAGTCAAATCGGACACTCCTGATAAAGCTGGTGTAGTAACAGAACAACCAAGAGAAGAAAGACGCGTTAGAACACGAAGATCTTTAAGAAGTGTGGATAATTCAATATTTGGTAATGGTCCAGGTTGGACGCTTTTAAAAGGTATAGCTGAAGAAAAAGACTATGGTAATTTAGGTGATAGAGATAGTGGTGGTTTTCCATCTGGTGATAAATACCATTGGGTAGCTGGTATGGACTTACAACAAGTAACACATGAAGGTAACATCGCCGTTATTAGATTTCAAGTGAGATTCAATGACACTCCTAGAGAAAACAGCAGTTTTGCTCGACGAGGTCATACAAGGTACTACTTTGGGGCTAGTGAAGGAGAAATTAAAGTCCTACACATAACGAAAAATGGTGGAGCTATCAATGTGAATAGTATGAGTGATAGTACGGTTGAACAAACATTTAAACAAAGAAACCCAGGTAACTATGATAGCTTGGCATACGATTTTCATACACCAATCCATAGTACTGTTAAAACAATAGATGGAAGATTTACTGATAGATTTACAATTGATTTTGAAGTAAGAGTACCACTTAGTAAATTACTAACAACATACGAACAGCCCTATGATGATGCAACAACAAAACATAGAGCTTTCCAGATAGCAGCTGGTGCTTGGTCAAACTCATATAATGTAATAAGATTTAGAGGTATTTATAAGGTTGATATTCCAACAGAAATCCATACGGATTTAACAAATAAAGCCAATACGAAAACACCTATAGATGTATCCACTGTTCAAGGTGTTTCAGGTCTTACAGTAAAATTATTTGATGAGCAACATAATGTAATTGGGGAAGGTGTTACTGACGCAAACGGTAATGCTAGAATCACACCTACAGTAAATATTCCATCAGGTAATATTACTGCAAGAATAGTAACTAAATTAAGAGAATTATCACCTAGTGACCCTAAAGTAGCTACAGCAAACCTAACGGATGCTGAAAGATTTAATCCAACTGGTAAAAATCAAACAGTTGAGTTAAAAGGTACACCTAACGCTGAACAATCTATCAATACAACTGGCTTGCCTACTGGTACGCGTTACGAGTACACATCACCTGTTGATACAAGAACGACTGGTGATAAAAATGCGACAGTTCGTGTAACTTATCCAGATGGTAGTCATGATGATGTACCAGTTGTTGTAAAGGTAAATGATACAGTTGCACCATCTATTCCGAATGTTAGACATCAATTATTTGAAAAAGGTGTGACAATTCAACCAATTATACTTCCAACTGCAACAGACAATAGTGGTGATATTGCACCAACAAGTGTAACTGGCTTACCTCCAGGGTTAACATACAATAGTCAAAATAGAGAAATTACAGGTACACCAACTACTGAAACTAAAAACGATGTTACGGTTACTTATACAGATCCAAGTGGCAATACTATTGATGTAAACGTTAAGTATTATGTTCGAGATACAACAGCACCACCTAAACCTGTAATCCAAACTGATTTAACTGGAAAAGCTGGTACAACGACACCGATTAGTGTAACTGCAGAGCCAGGTTCAACAGTACGAATTTATACTGGCACAAATAATAAAGTATTAATCGGAGAAGGCACGGCGAACGCTCAGGGTAATGTGACAATTACACCTACGAGTGCGATACCGGCAGGTGAAATCACGGCTACAGCGACAGATACAGCTGTTCGTCCAAATACATCTGACCCTTCTACTCCGAAGGTAGCGACAAACCCTACGGATGCTGAAAGATTTAACCCAACTGGTAAAAATCAAACAGTTGAGTTAAATGATACTCCTAACGCTGAACAGTCTATCAATACAACTGGCTTGCCTACTGGTACCCGCTACGAGTATACAGCAGCAGTAGATACAAGAACGACTGGTGATAAAAATGCGACTGTTCGTGTAACTTATCCAGATGGTAGTCATGATGACGTACCAGTTGTTGTAGAAGTTGAGGATAGTACACCTCCAGTCGGCCCAAACCTTAACAATCAAAGAAGCGAGAAAGGTGTAGCAATCGGACCAATTACACTTCCAAACGCGACAGATAATAGTGGCGAAATTAATCCAACAAGCGTAACGGGCTTACCGGCAGGTTTAACGTTTGATAACCAAACAAAACAAATTACAGGTACGCCAACGACTGAAGGTACAAGCACTGTGACGGTTACTTATAGAGATCCAAGTGGTAATAGTGTAACTAAAGAATTCATTTATAAAGTAATCGACTCTACACCGCCTGCGAAACCTGTTATCGAAACAGATTTAACAGGTAAAGCTACTAAGAAAGAACCAATTACTGTTAATGCCGAGCCTAATTCTAAAGTTGAATTATTTGATAACAAAGGTAATAAGATTGGGGAAGGAACAGCGAATGATCAAGGTAAAGCTGTCATTACACCAACGAAACCAATACCAGAAGGTAATGTGACAGCGAAAGCAACGGATAAAGCTGAAACACCAAATCCTTCTGAACATTCTGATCCGAAGAAGGCAACAGATACTACACCGCCTGGTAAACCTGTGATTGAAACTGATTTAACTGGTAAAGGTGGTACAAAAGAACCAATAACAGTCAAAGCTGAACCGGGTACTAAAGTCGAATTATTCGATAAAGACGGTAACAAAATTGGTGAAGGTACGGCTGATGATCAAGGTAATGTCGTGATTACACCGACAAAACCTTTACCTGAAGGTGAAATAACAGCAAAAGCAACAGATAAAGCTGAAACACCGAATACTTCGTTACCTTCTGATCCAGTTGTAGTAACAAATCCTAAGGATACTGACAATGATGGTATTCCAGATGACCAAGACCCAGACATCGATGGTGATGGTGTGAACAACAAAGATGAAGAAGCCGCAGGCACTGATCCAACAAATCCTGATTCTGATGGTAATGGTACACCTGATGGTGACGAAGATACCGATAAAGATGGTATTCCGAACAAAGATGAATCTGATCCGAATGGCACAACTGTTACGGATAAAGACAAAGATGGTAAACCTGATATCACAACGCCGAAAGATACAGATGGCGATGGTACACCTGATAACCAAGATCCAGATATTGATGGCGATGGCGTAAACAACAAAGACGAGGAAGCTGCAGGTACTGATCCAACTAATCCTGATTCTGATGGTAACGGAACACCTGATGGCGACGAAGACGCTGATAAAGATGGTATTCCGAATAAAGATGAGTCTGATCCGAATGGAACTGCACCAACGGATAAAGACAAAGATGGTAAGCCAGACATCACAACACCGAAAGATACAGATGGTGACGGTACACCGGATAACCAAGATCCTGACATCGACGGGGATGGTGTAAATAATAAAGACGAAGAAGCTGCGGGTACTGATCCAACTAATCCTGATTCTGATGGTAATGGTACACCAGACGGCGACGAAGACGCTGATAAAGATGGTATTCCGAATAAAGATGAGTCTGATCCAAACGGCACAACTGTTACGGATAAAGACAACGATGGTAAACCTGATATCACAACGCCGAAAGATACAGATGGCGATGGTACACCTGATAACCAAGATCCAGATATCGACGGGGATGGCGTAAATAACAAAGACGAAGAAGCTGCAGGTACTGATCCAACAAATCCTGATTCTGATGGTAACGGAACACCAGACGGTGATGAAGACGCTGATAAAGATGGTATTCCAAACAAAGATGAGTCTGATCCGAATGGCACAACTGTTACGGATAAAGATAACGATGGTAAGCCAGACATCACAACACCGAAAGATACAGATGGAGACGGTACACCGGATAATCAAGACCCAGATATTGATGGTGATGGTGTGAACAATAAAGACGAAGAAGCTGCAGGCACTGATCCTACAAACCCTGATTCTGATGGAAATGGCACACCTGATGGCGACGAAGACGCTGATAAAGATGGTATTCCGAATAAAGATGAGTCTGATCCGAATGGCACAACTGTTACGGATAAAGACAACGATGGTAAACCTGATATCACAACGCCAGCTAAAGATTCTAACAACAACGGTACTGATAAACCAAATACTGGTGGAGATGATAAACCAGGTAAAGACGATGGTTCTGATAAGCCAAATACTGGTGGAGATGACAAACCAGGTAAAGACGATGGTTCTGATAAACCAAACACTGGTGGAGACGATAAACCAGGTAAAGACGATGGTTCTGACAAACCAAGTACTGGCGGAGACGACAAACCAGGTAAAGACGATGGTTCTGATAAGCCAAACACTGGTGGAAACGACAAACCAGGTAAAGACGATGGTTCTGACAAACCAAATACTGGTGGAGAAGATAAACCAGGTAAAGACGATGGTTCTGATAAGCCAAACACTGGTGGAAACGACAAACCAGGTAAAGATGATGGTTCTGACAAACCAAATACTGGTGGAGACGATAAACCAGGTAAAGATGATGGTACTGATAAACCAAACACTGGTGGAGACGATAAACCAGGTAAAGACAATGACTCTAACAAGCCAAGTACTGGTGGAGACGACAAACCAGGTAAAGACAATGACTCTAACAAGCCAAGCACTGGTGCAGATGACAAACCTGGTAAAGACAATACTACTAAACCAGCTGGAAAAGATGGCAATAAAGCAGATGATAACGGTATGACTAACAGTAATAACAACAGTAACAGCAAAGTAAATACTGACGATAAAGCTGATAGTTCAATGCACGAAAAACACAATTCTTCAATGAAACAACATGGTACTACAAGTTCTAATGGTCAAAATGCAACTAGCAATATGAATAGTAAAGATCAACCATCTAAATCTGATTCAAATAAAGACCATAAAGGTGCAAAAGTATTACCAAACACTGGTGAAGAAGAAAGCAAACAAGCTGGTTTATTAGGTATCACTTCATTATTTGGTGGCCTAGCATTATTATTCAGACGTAAAAAATCTGAAGATAAAGAATAATATTCTCGATGATTTAAGTAAGTTTATTGCTTGAATTTATAAGAGAAGGGAGTGTAACAGAAATCTCATTTTGTTAAAAAGATTTCGTAGGCCCGCTCCTCCGGCAAGGGTGGCTAGGATTGAAAAAACCTTACTATAAGCGTATTTTCAATCCAGTCAGCCACTGCCTATATAAAGAAACAGCCTGAGACATTTATATATGTCCCGGGCTGTTTTCTTATTTCAATAAAAAATCGCTAAACCTTATAAGGATTAGCGATTTTAATTTACTTCTATTTATAATGTTACTCTACAATTTTCCCTTTACGATACATAGACTTAGCTATATAACCAAAAGGCACATTTGTGATTGTTGTTAGTAGTTTAAGGAAGTAAGTAGTTATAAATATTTCAAATAATACAGTTCCAGGCATATTGCCATAGAATGCGATTAGCACGAATATCGCTGTGTCAACAATAGAACTAATAGCTGTACTACCATATGCTCTTATGTAGAAAGTACTGTCAGAAGAAAATTTCTTTTTAATGATATTAAATAATAGTACATCTAAATGTTGACCAATAATATATGCGAAAATTGAACCTAGTGCTATTCTTGGCACGATACCAAAAATAGTTTTTAATGCATCTTGTGATACATCTTCTTGTGCTGGTATAAATGTTAATGAACATTGTAATAATATAACCATTACAATGACGGAAGAAAAACCTAGCCAAACTGCTTTCTTAGCTTGTTTTCTACCATATATATCATTTAAAATATCCGTTGCAAGATAAATTGAAGCGAACATTACATTTCCGAGTGTTGCGCTCACTGAAAATAACTCTACTGTTTTAATAACTTGTATATTTGCTATAATAGTACCTACGGCAACCCAAACAAATAGACCTGTTTTTCCAAATATACGGTATAGAATCAACATTAATATAAATGTGATTAAAAAGGTAATAATACCAAATAACTCATTATACATAACTTTGTTCCTCCTAAATTTTGATATAGCGGGTGTTTAGAAACCGCGATATTCGAACTTAACAATTATAAAGGTCAAAGTTATAAAATGCAATAAGCTTTATAATCCACAATTTATAATACTAATGATATAATTACGGTCTAAGTAAGGAGTGACGCTTATTTTAGTTGAAGATGAAAAAATAGCTATTAAAAAAATAGATCAATTAATGGAGACATATTGCAAAGGATGTTTATTAAAAACGCATTATAGAGAGACGCAAGGCAAACATCAAGCTCATCAATATTGTATATCTGAATGTTCTATAGGTATACGCATAAAACAATTGGGAAACAAACTTCAATAAGGAGGATATTATGGAAATCGTAAGAGTAGAACCAACACCAAGTCCAAACACGATGAAAATCGTATTATCATTCAAGAAAGAGGATAGAACTTCTCAAACATATACAGAAGTCAACGATCACAACCCTGAATTTATCAATCGTATTTTACAGTTAGACGGTATAAGATCAGTCTTTCATGTTATGGATTTCATTGCAGTCGACAAAAAAGGTAAAGAAAACTGGGATACTTTATTAAAAGACGTGACAGCTGCTATTTCTGGTACAGAAGATGATAACGAAGAACAAGAAGCTAAAGTCAATGAACATTACGGGGAAGTTAAAGCTGAAGTATTAAGATTTAAAGGTATTCCTTATCAAATAAAATTAACAACAGAGAATGAAGAAAAAAGAAAACAGCTACCTGAGATTTATATTGATAGTATGTTAAAAGCAACTAAAGATGAGGACAACGTTGTATTTTTAAGAAAATGGGATGATTTAGGTATCCGTTATGGCGAATTAGATGATGTAATGGAAACTGTACAAGAAGAAATTCTTGCATTATATCCAGAATCAATTCTTGAAAATTTAGTTGAAGAAGCTTTAACTAAAGATATTACAATTCCAGAAAAACAATTCATCCATGTTAGTAAGGAAGAATTCGAACAAGAACAAGATTGGAAAACACGTCTAAGAATGTTAAATGATTTTCCAACGCCAACTGAAGATGACTATCCATTACTGGAAGTCGCACTTAATGACGAAAAGCCACAAATTAGACGTATGGCTGTTGTATTGTTAGGTATGATTGAGACGAAAGAAACATTACCTTATTTATATGAAGCTATGAAAGATAAAAATGTAGCAGTAAGAAGAACAGCTGGAGATTGCTTTAGTGATTTAGGCTTTAAAGAAGCTTTACCTGTTATGATTGAAGCTTTAGAAGACCCACAAAAAATCGTAAGATGGCGTGCAGCGATGTTTATTTTTGATGAAGGTGACGAAACTGCTTTACCAGCGCTTAAGAATAGACAAGATGATCCAGCGTTTGATGTTAAATTACAAGTTCAAATGGCCATTGAAAGAATTGAAAATGGCGAAGCTGCTTTAGGTTCTGTTTGGAAACAAATGGCTAACAGAAAAAGAGAGGAGAATTAATATGAATGCATATGAACAATACATGAAAGAATTAGCTCAACCAATGCGAAGCGAATTGACTGAGCAAGGGTTTGAAAGCTTAGAAACACCTGACCAAGTTAAAGGTTATATGGAAGACGCAGAGCAAAATGAAACAACATTTGTAGTTGTTAACTCTGTATGTGGTTGTGCTGCTGGATTAGCAAGACCTGCAGCTGTAACAGTCGCTTTACAAAATGATAAAAAACCTTCTCGAACTGCCACTGTATTTGCTGGTCAAGATAAAGAAGCAACAGAAACAATGAGAGAATACATTGCGCAAGTTCCTTCAAGCCCTTCAATGGCTTTATTTAAAGGAAATGAACTAAAATACTTTATGCCACGTGAACATATTGAAGGAAGAGATATCCAAGAAATTTGTATGGATATAAAAGACGCATTCGATGAATATTGTGACTAATTTACGCATAACAACTTCAGTAAAAACAAATGCATCTCTCTACAAACAGGTAGAAGATGCATTTCATTTGCTGAATAAAAATAAATACATACAAAACATTTCTATTATAAAACGTAAAAAATTAACGATAAAACAGATTTTTAAATCTAATGACTCACCAGTTATCGTATTTGAAAATACTGGTCCAAAACTATATTTCACTTCAGAAATACCAATTTATTTTCATTTAGATACCGCGAAAGTAAAATTAAATATGGTAAAAAATCAACAACAACAACCCATATTAAGTGAAATGATAAATCATATAACGAGTAAAGAAAGTTCATTTAATTTTGTTGATGGAACAATGGGTTTTGGTAGAGATAGCTATTTAGTATTAAAGCAATTTCCAAAAGCTAACGTATTTGCTATTGAACAACACCCTTTAATTCATTTCGTAATTTCTGAAGGTATGAAACTACAACTCAACAATAACGAATTAAAAAGAATTCATTTTATAAATGAAGATTATAATAATTGGGTTAAGTTAAATGAAGAAAAAGTTGATATATTATATTTAGATCACATGTTCGAAAAAACTTTAATAGAAAGTGATAGAATGGGTGAACTCTCTAACAATATTCTTAAAATACAAGAATATAAACCGATAAAACACTATAAACACTTAATTTTAAAGGCGCGCTTTGACAGTTTATTATTTAAAGAGTTAAATGTTATACAATGCTTACGAAAAAGTTCGAAAACGCATTACGGCTTACGCGTAAACAATAGTAAACAAGCCTTATAGCAAAAAACAGAGAAAACCCTAAAATGAATAAAGGATTTTCTCTGTTTTTTAACTTTAAATGAAATGACACATTAAATATGCGTGCGTATCATTACTTATTCAGTGATACACATACTAATCATATAACATAATAATAAAAATAATCCCAAAGTAGCAAATATTTCATTCATTGAGATGGCCCCCTTTAAAGTAATGGTTATTATATTTATCTCTATTATACATAAATATCAAAGGAGTTTCTATATTATATCAGTAGTAAATTATAAGTATTTTCGTTAATATAGAAAAGAAGAATAAAGATTAAAAAGAGGTGCTCGTATGAATAACTTTGATGAAGCATATCATGATTTATGCCGCAAAGTATTAAATGAAGGCGAAAATAAAGACGATAGAACTGGTACAGGTACAATTTCAATATTTGGTCATCAAATGAGATTTGACTTGTCAGAAGGGTTTCCACTACTTACAACTAAAAAAGTTTCATTCAAATTAATTGCCACTGAATTATTATGGTTTATTAAAGGCGATACTAATATTAGATATTTATTGCAATATAAGAATAATATCTGGAACGAGTGGGCATTTAAGAAATGGATAGAAAGTGATGAATATACTGGCCCAGATATGACAGACTTCGGTAGAAGATCATTAGTTAATGATGAATTTAATGAACAATATAAAGAACAACTCGCAATCTTTAAGGATAAAATTTTAAATGATGATGAATTTATGCGTAAATATGGTGATTTAGGTAATGTTTACGGTAAACAATGGAGAGATTGGAAAGATCAAAACGGACAAAGCTTCGATCAACTTCAAACTTTAATTGATAATATTAAAAATAATCCGAATTCTAGAAGGCATATAATCTCAGCATGGAATCCAACTGAGATAGATACAATGGCTTTACCACCTTGTCATACATTATTCCAATTTTACGTAAAAGATGGTAAATTAAGTTGCCAACTTTATCAAAGAAGTGCTGATATATTTTTAGGTGTACCTTTTAATATAGCAAGTTATAGTCTTTTAACACATTTAATAGCTAAAGAGTGTAATCTTGAAGTAGGAGAATTTGTACACACATTCGGTGATGCTCATATTTATAAAAATCATATAGATGCTGTTGAAGAACAATTATCAAGGTCTTCATACAATCCACCTAAACTAAATATCAATACAGAAAAATCACTATTCGATATAGATTATGAAGATTTAGAAATTCAAGATTATCAATCACATCCAAGTATAAAAGCACCTATAGCGGTTTAAAGGAGAATTTAAATGAAATCAATTATTGTATGTCATGATCAAAATAGAGTAATAGGATTAGATAATAAAATGCCTTGGCATTTACCAAACGATTTAAAAAGAGTGAAAAATTTAACATCGGGTAATACAATTGTGATGGGTAGAAAAACATTCGAATCAATTGGTAAACCATTACCGAATAGAAGAAATGTTGTTTTAACTTCTAATGAATCTTTTTATCACGAAGGTGTAGACGTGATTCATTCAATCGATGAAATAGACCAATTAGAAGACCATATATTTATATTTGGTGGGCAAGGTTTATATGAACAAATGATGTCACGTGTGGACGATATGTATGTAACTGTAATAGAAGATAAATTTCAAGGAGATGCATTCTTTCCACCTTATACCTTTAATGAATGGAATGTAATTTCATCTGAAGCAGGAGAATTAGATGAAAAAAACATACTTCCACATACTTTTATGCACTTGGAAAGGATAAAATAATATGTTAAGAATGGCTAGAACAGTTGGTTGTATTATCGGTTATGCTGCACTTGTATCAACTCAATTACCTAAACTTAAAGAAAAGAAAAACCAAATAGACGATATTAGAAGTCAAGATGAAATGACATTTCTATACGCACAGAGATGGTCTCAAAAAATATTAAAATCTGCAGGCGTAAAGGTACATTTATCTGGTCGTACAGAACCTCTAGATGACCCAGTGCTTTATGTATCGAATCATGAAGGTAATTTTGATATCCCCGTTTTGATTAATCAATTACCACAACCTTTTGGTTTTATTTCAAAAAAAGAAGTTGAAAAAATCCCTTTTTTAAAACCATGGATGGAAGAATTAAATTGTATTTACTTAGATCGTTCTAATCGAAGAGCAAGTTTACAAATGATTAAAGATGGTATTAAAAAATTAAAAGAAAAACATTCTTTATTGATTTTTCCTCAAGGTAGTAGAAGTAAAGGCCAAGAGATGCAAGAGTTCAAGGCTGGTTCATTGAAATTAGCTAAATCTGCTCAAGTTAAAATTGTGCCAATAGCAATATACGGTACATCTCAAATAATGGAGAAATATCAATCAAGAAAAATGGTGCCTGGTGATGTCTATGTACATATACTAGACCCTATTGACCCATCAATATTTGAAGATAAAACGATGCAGGAAGTTAGTCACTTTGTTCAAGATCAAATTAGCCTTTCTGTTCAATCGTTAAAGGAGAAAAGCAATGAATAAAATTAAATTAGTTATTGATTCAACTACGGATTTGCCAAAAGATTATTTAGAAGAACACGATATTAGTGTTGTACCTTTAAATATAGTAATTGACGGTGTTACTTACGAAGACCAAACAGAAATCAGTTCTGAAGAGTTCTTATTGAAAATGAGAGAAGCTGAAAACTTACCTAAAACGAGCCAACCAGCAATAGGTAAGTTAGTTGAAACTTACGATAAATTAGGAGAAGACGGTTCAGAAGTCATCAGCATTCATATGACATCTGAATTATCTGGTACTTTTAGCGCAGCTCAACAAGCTAGCCAAATGACAGAAACAAAAGTTACTGTTATCGATAGTAAATTCATTTCTTTAGCATATGGATTTCAAGTAGAAGAGATTGTTAAATTAATTAGCGAAGGCTATTCATCAGAAGAAATTGTTAAAGAACACGAAAATATGAAATCTAACATGCGTTTATTTGTTGTTATCGGTAATATAGATAATTTAGTTAAAGGTGGAAGAATAGGTAAAGCTAAAGCTTTATTAGGTTCATTGATGAACATTAAACCTATTGGCGAACTCATTAACGGAAAGATAGAAATGATTCATAATGCTCGCACTCAAAACGCTGTCGTTAAATTTTTACTTAAAGAGTTAGATGTATTCCTAGAAACTAAAGAAATCATCAAAGTCGGTATAGCTGATGCAAATGCAGAAGATTTGGTGAATAAATTAATGAATTCAATTAAAGAAAAAAAAGATATTCATAACTTTGATACAGCAATTACGACACCAGTTGTTTCTACACATACAGGTGAAGGTGCTATAGGCGTGTTTTATTATGGAAAATAAAAATTGGATGAATAATCGCTTTTGGTTTTATGCTTTTACTATTCTTATTGTTCTAATACTTATAGCGATTATTTATGTGTTCACTTCAATAACTGATTCATCTAAATCTGTAAATGAATCAAATGAACAGACGTCCAAAGATTTCACTGTTTCTTTTAATAATGCAGAATTACAATCTCTTATAAATGCGACTTTAAAAGATTATGACATCGAAACAGAAATAACGAAGAATGACTTAATTTTTAATACGACGACTCAAGTTTTAAATAGGGATATTAACATTAAGTTAGATACAATACCTACAAAAGTAAATAAAGATACTATTAAATTTAAAATACAATCAATAGATATTGGTAAATTAAATATTTCAAATCCTTTTGTATTATCTCAAATTAAAAAGTATAGTGATTTACCAGAATATATAAATATCGATCCAAAAGAAGAAACTATATATTTATCTTTAGATAAGATAGATATCGATAATGTTGACGCAATCCAAATTCAAACGTTAGATATTTCGGCAAAAAAATGGTATTTTGATATTAAGTTAAAGTAAACCAACAAGGGAGGCGCAACAATGGCATATGCAACTTTAGCGGGTGGATGTTTTTGGTGTTTAGTTAAACCATTCAACGAATACCCTGGCATTAAAGAAGTGACTTCTGGTTATAGCGGTGGTCATGTTGAAAATCCTACTTATGAAGAGGTATGTACAAATCAAACTGGACATGTTGAAGCTGTTCAAATTGAATATGATGAGAATATAACTGATTTCGAAGCTATTCTTGATATATATTTCAAAACTTTTGATCCTACTGATAATAAAGGGCAATTCTTCGATAGAGGAGAGAGTTATGAACCTGTAATTTTCTATCATGATGAAAATCAAAAGAAAGTAGCTTTAAATAAAATAGACGAACTAAATGAAAGACAAATTTTTGATAAACCCGTAATTACACCAGTGAAACCTTATAAGAATTTCTATCCAGCCGAAGAACATCATCAAGATTATTATTTGAAGAACCCGGCTCATTATCAAGGTTATCAACAAGGTTCTGGTCGTAAAGCTTTTATAGAAAAACATTGGGGGAATTAAAGTGTTAAAAAAATCAAAAGACGAATTAAATGAAATGGAATACCTTGTAACACAACAAGATGGTACTGAACCACCTTTTCAAAATGAATATTGGAATCATTTTGATAAAGGTATATATGTAGATAAGTTATCCGGAAAACCATTGTTTACATCTGAAGAAAAATTTGAATCAGATTGCGGTTGGCCTAGCTTTTCTAAAGCGTTAAATGACGAAGAAGTTATTGAGCTAGTGGATAAAACACATGGCATGGTTAGAACTGAAGTACGCTCAGAAGATTCTAACAGTCATTTAGGTCACGTGTTCAACGATGGACCTAAAGAAGCTGGTGGATTAAGATATTGTATCAATTCTGCAGCAGTTCAATTTATCCCGTATGAAAAGCTAGAAGAATTAGGATACGGAGATTTAGTACATCATTTTAAATAACAGGGGAGACGATTAACATGTTTAAAAAATTATTTGGCGGTAACAAGACAAAAGACGTAAATGTAGAAGTATTTGCACCAATTTCAGGTGAGTATGTAGCAATAGAAGATATACCTGATCCGGTATTCGCTCAAAAAATGATGGGTGAAGGGTTTGGTATCAAACCTGCAGAAGGTATTGTAGTAGCTCCTTTTGACGGTGAAGTTGTTAATGTATTCAAACCTTCAAATCACGCTGTAGGTGTTAAAGCAGCAAATGGACTTGAAGTTTTAGTTCACGTTGGATTAGAAACAGTTCAACTAGGTGGAGAAGGATTTGAAGCACTTGTAAATACTGGTGATAAAGTTACAAAAGGACAAGAATTATTAAAATTTGATATCGATACGATCGATTCAAAAGTAAAATCTACTATCAGCCCAGTTATTATTACTAATACTGATGATGCTGAAGAAATTAATATCGAATCTTTAACTAGTCTTCAAAAAGGCGAAACTAAAGCAATAGATGTGAAAATGAAATAAATGAAACAGTATTCATTTTATCAATACGCACTAACAAAACGTAATGAAAACAGCGAAATGGGAAAATTAGCAGACTTAATTTTTCAAGATTTATCTTTTCCGAAGTTTTCAAATGATTATCATACACTCTCAGACTATTTAGAAACAGAAGTAATGTTTACTCAACCAATGAGCGTATTTGATGATTTATACGAATCGTATGAAGAATGGTTAAAGTTCTAAAAGTTTACACTTTGGTGTTTTGAGCACCAAAGTGTTTTTATTTGATTGGATAAACTGTTAAAATAAATTATATTTGACAAGAAAGTTGTGAGATCATGAAATTATCAAATGACAAAAATGATAAGCAAATAACAATGCCACTGTATAAATTACTCATACTTTTATTTATAACAGTATTTTTAACATCTGTTGTTACATTTGCTTCATATAAATTCGGCTTAAATTATGGCAACGATAAACAAAAGAACATTAATAAAATTGAAAAAGTATATGAACAAATTGAAGGTGATTATTATAAGGATGTTGATGAGGATAAGTTGACTAAAGGTGCAATTGATGGAATGGTCAAATCTTTAAATGATCCGTACAGTGAATACATATCTGCTGAAGATACTGAAAGTTATAATCAAGAAATTTCTGGAGACTTTGTAGGTATAGGTGCTGAGATGGAATCTCATAATAATTATGTACGTATTACAAGCCCTATGAAAGATTCTCCTGCTGAAAAAGCTGGTATTAAGTCTTTAGATGTTATCACTAAAGTTAATAACAAATCTATTAAGAATAAATCGTTGAATGAAATTGTTAACCAAGTAAGAGGTAAAAAAGGCACAACAGTTACACTCACAATCAAAAGAGAAGGTAAAGAACCTTTTGATGTAGAAATTAAACGAGATAAAATACATGTTACTAGTGTAGATTATAAGAAAAAAGATGATACTGGTATCATTTCTATTTCTAAATTCCAGGAAAAGACAACAGAAGAACTTAAATCAGCTATTAAAAAAGCTAAAAAAGACAACGTTAAACATGTCGTATTAGATTTAAGAAACAATCCTGGTGGTCTTTTAGATGAAGTAATCACGAGTGTTAACCTTTTCGTTGATAAAGGCAAACCAGTCATTTATCTAGAGACAAAAGGAGACAAACCTGAAGCAGTAAAAACTGAAAAAGATAAAATGTCAGGTATCGATGATATGGATTATTCAGTATTAGTAAATAAAGGTTCAGCTAGTGCTTCTGAAATATTCGCCGGGGCATTACAAGATTATAAAATTGCTGATGTAGTTGGAACGACAACGTTCGGTAAAGGCATTGGACAAAGTCATCAATCATTCGATGATTCATCTATATTAAAATATACAAATATGAGATGGTTGACGCCAAATAAGTCTTATATTCATAAAAAAGGAATTAAACCTAATAAAGAAATCAAGGCACCTAAATATGAAGAAATTGAAATTATAAGTCCTAAAAAATCATTCCAAAACGGTGATAAAGCAAAAGAAGTGAAATCAATTAAGATTGGGCTAGATGCGTTAGGGTATAATGTAAGCAATGAAAATGAAAACTATGATAGTGAATTAGAAAGCGCAGTTAAAAATTTCCAACAAGATCATAATCTTAACGATGATGGTATATTTACAGATAAAACAACAGAAAAATTTATTGACTTAATGCGCAATAAAATTCAAAAAGAAGACATTCAACTAGATGATACGATTAAATACATTCATCAATAAGTGAGGGATCAACAATGAGAAAAGCAACACATTCAGATATGGAAATCATTAATGAACTAACAAATATGGCAAAATCCATCATGAAGTCAGATGATAATCCACAATGGGATGAAGCATATCCTTTAGAAAAAGATTTCTATACCGATATAGAAAATGGTCATTTATATTTGTATGAGCTAAATAATGAAGTGGTAGGTTATGTTTGTATCAACCAATCACAAGCAGATTGGTATAAGCAATTTAACTGGCCTGTACCAATTGATAATGCTGTAGTCATTCACAGAATGGCTACTAACCCAGAGTTTAAAGGTGTAGCTGATAAAATGATGCAATTTGCTATTGACGTAGCTAACGAAAATAATGTAAAAGTTATATTGACTGATACATTCTCAAAAAACAAACGTGCTCAAAATTTATTCAGTAGATTTGATTTTAAATTTATTGGAGAACATGAATCGAACGAATTTCCATTTGATAAAAACGCACCATTTTATGCGTATTATAAATTGATAGATTAGAAGGAGATTTAAAATGAAAAAAATAGCATTTACAGGTGGCGGAACAATTGGACACGTCGCTGTTAACTTAGCACTCATTCCAGAAGCTGAACAACGTGGCATCGAAACTGTTTATATCGGTTCAAAGAATGGTATTGAAAAAGATATGATAACTGATTCAGCAAAAACTACTAAATATATTCCGATATCTAGTGGTAAATTGCGAAGATATTTATCATTTGAAAACTTAAAAGATGTATTCAAAGTATTAAAAGGTGTATTAGATGCTCGCAAAGCATTAAAAAAAGAAAAACCAGATCTAGTATTCTCTAAAGGTGGTTTCGTGAGCGTGCCGGTAATCATCGCTGCTAAATCATTAAAAATACCAACTATTATTCATGAATCTGACGTAACACCAGGTTTAGCTAATAAAATATCAATGAAGTTTGCTAATAAAATGTATACAACATTTGAAGAAACATTAAAATATGTTCCTAAAGAAAAATCAGATTTCATTGGAGCAATTATTAGAGAAGACTTAAGAGATGGTAAGAAAGAAGAAGGATACAAAATAACGGGATTTAATGATAAATTACCTGTTTTATTGGTTATGGGTGGTAGTTTAGGCTCTAAAATATTAAACGAAGCTGTTCGTGACAATTTAGATTACTTAACTAAAAAATATCAAATTATACATTTAACAGGTAAAGGTCATAAAGATGAAAACATTGAAAATGATCACTATGTTCAATACGAATTTGTCTCATCAGAACTTATGCATTTTTACGCTATTTCTGACACAGTAATCAGTCGAGCAGGAGCAAATGCTATTTATGAGTTTGCAACTTTAAAAATACCTATGTTGCTAATTCCTTTAGGATTAGACCAATCTCGTGGTGACCAAATTGATAATGCTAAAATTTTCGAAAAAAATGGTTATGCTAAAGTTATACAAGAAAAAGAAGTGAATCAAAATACATTAGTTAGAAATTTAGATCAACTTGAAAATGAACGTGAAACGTTGATTGAAAATATGTCTAAATTTAAAGAAAGTTATACAAAAGAATCATTATTCAACAAAATTGAATCTGATATTCAATAATATTGGAGGTATTATATGAGCCAAGCTAATCGAACGTTATTAATACTAATATTTAGCCTGATTTTCGGGGTTATAGCTTTCTTTCATGAATCACGTTTAGGAAAGTGGATAGACAACGAAGTTTATAACTTTATATATTCTACAGAAAGTTTTATTACAACTTCTATTATGCTTGGTTTCACTAAAGTTGGAGAAGTATGGGCAATGATTGCTTTATCACTGTTAATTATTTGTTATCTTAAATTAAAAAGATTAAATATCGAAACATTATTTTTTGCATTAACAATGATTCTATCAGGTACTTTAAATCCACTATTGAAAAATGTTTTCGATAGAGAACGTCCAACATTACTGAGATTAATTGATATTTCAGGATTTAGTTTTCCGAGTGGACATGCAATGGGTTCAACAGCATTTTTCGGCTCGATTATGTACATTGTTTTTAGAGCTTCAAAACGTTCAATGAAACCTTATTTAACAGGAATATGTGTCATTTTTATATTAATGATATCTACTTCTAGAGTTTATTTAGGAGTTCATTATCCAACTGATATTATCGCAGGTATTATTGGTGGTATTGTTTGTATTCTTTTAGCTCAATTAATGCTTAAAAATAAATTAGATATTAAAAAAACATCCTAGTGATTTGGACAGAATCACTAGGACGTTTTACTTTTATGGGCATAAAAGGGGGTTATAGAAAATGTTCAATCCATACTTAGAGGGGGAACTCTTTTATTTGATTGAGAATCATTTTCAATTACTATTATAACTAATTGAGAATGAATGTCAATTAGTTTTTTAAATTTTTACTATTTTAAATGATAAAATAGTTTTGCTCATATATAATGAGCATGTGAAACTTGAAAATGTTATCTTTTACTAGAGGGGGAACTCTTTCATTGATAATCATTTTCAATTACTATTATAACTAACTGAGAACGATTGTCAATTATAAAGTGAAAAAAATTAAAAAATTTGAGGTGTCATCATGAAAAAGATACTCATCATTGAAGATGAACAAAATTTAGCAAGGTTTATAGAATTAGAATTAAAACATGAAGATTATGAAGTAGAGATATGTTATGACGGTGAGAGCGGGCTAAATCAAGCTTTAACTGACGATTATGATTGTATACTATTGGACTTAATGTTGCCTAAAATGAACGGTCTAGAAGTATGTAGACGTATACGTCGAGAAAAAAATACGCCTATCATTATGATTACTGCTAAAGGCGACACTTATGATAAAGTTATCGGTTTAGATTATGGTGCTGATGACTACATAGTTAAACCTTTTGATATTGAAGAATTGTTAGCTAGAATCCGAGTTATTATACGTAGAAATGTAACATTAGAATCTGACACTAGTACTATTGAAATTAATGATATTAAAATCGATAAAAATGCTTTTTCTGTTTATATAGGTGGAGAATCAGTTGATTTAACTAAAACAGAGTATGAATTATTATTATTGCTCGCTGAAAATCAAAATTATGTATTACAGAGAGAACAAATTTTAAATCATGTTTGGGGCTATGAGTCAGAAGTGGAAACAAATGTAGTAGATGTTTACATACGTTATTTAAGAAATAAATTGAAACCGTTCAAAAAGGAAAACATCATCGAAACGGTTAGAGGAGTGGGGTACGTGATACGTTCATGAAACAACAATCTTTAAAGACAAAATGGATGATGCTTACAACCACGATTACATTTATCATTTTCGCATTGTTTAGTATGTTTATCATTTATTTTATTAGCTTATATTTAAAAGACCAAGAAACTGGAACTGCAACGAGAAGCGCGCAAGATACCGTTAATTTGCTTCAATCTAAGACATTAGGACAAATTACTTCAACTGATATAAACGCGACGATAACAGACAATCAAAAAATGATACTTTTTGATAAATTTGGTAAGCCAATGTTTGAAGAAACACACAATGACAAATTGAAATATACTCCTGAATTTAAACGTGTTAAATCAGTAGAAATATATGAAATGCATGTCGATAACAAATCTTATTTAGTCGTTTATAGTCCAATTAATACAAGCTACTTTAATGGCTATGAAGCAATCGTTCATCCTTTAGATAGCTATGACGCCATTATTAAATTCATGATTATTTTAGCCAGTATATTTGGATTAACTGCTTTATTCCTTATCGCAATAATAAGTTATATTTTCTCATCACAAATTACGAAACCAATTACGATACTTTCAGATAAGATGAAACAAATTCGTCGAGATGGGTTCCAAGAAAAATTAGAAGTACCGACTAATTATGAAGAAACAGACGATATGATCCAAACATTCAATAACATGATGGAACAGCTAGAAGTTTCATTTGATCAACAAAAACAATTTGTGGAAGATGCTTCTCATGAATTAAGAACACCATTACAGATTATTCAAGGGCATTTGAACTTAATTCAAAGATGGGGAAAAAACAACCCAGAAGTATTAGAAGAATCATTGGATATTTCCATTGAAGAAATGGAAAGAATTACGAAATTAGTGGAAGAATTATTATTACTATCTAAAGATTCAAGAACAAGCGCAAGTGATGATAATGATATCGTGGATATTAATTATGAAATACAATCACGAATCAAATCATTACGTAAATTACATCCTGACTATTCTTTTGCTTTTAAATCTAATTATGACGCGATCAGAATGAATATTAATCGATTCCATTTTGAACAAATGTTACTTATTTTTATGGATAATGCCATGAAATATGACAAAAAGAATAAAAATATCGAAATACAAACAAATTTAAAAAATAGAACCATCACAATTGATATAATTGACCACGGAATGGGTATACCTAAAAAAGACCTAGAATTTATTTTTGATCGCTTCTACAGAGTCGATAAATCACGTTCAAGAAAAGAAGGTGGAAATGGCTTAGGATTATCTATTGCTAAGAAATTAGTCAACTCGTATGACGGTATTGTAAAAGTTGATAGTGTAGTCGATGAATATACTAAAATATCAGTAATTTTCAAGGATACTTTCATCAATAAGTAAAATAGGAAATAAACTGCCATAAATGGTAAATTAGCCTTTAATATAAATCGGTTAAGTGCTAAAATGGGAATGTAAACGGTTTATAATTTTCTTGGAGGGTGGAACATGAAGAATGATAATCATGTCGAAGCACCTGTAAGATTTGGAACTAACTTAGGGTTAATGTTAGAAATGTATGATAATTACGTTAATGATCCGGAGTCAGTCCCAGAAGACTTGCAAGTGTTATTCGATGAAATAACGAGTAATAATACAGGCACTGGCCAAAAAATAGGTACAGGGGTGGACAATTCAAGTGTTAAACGTGTTATGCGTTTAATAGACAATATCAGACAATATGGACATTTAACTGCTGATATCTATCCAGTATACCGTCCAGAAAGAAAAAATGTACCTAAGCTAACACATCAAGACTTTGGGCTATCTAAAGAAACATTAGAAAAATTACCAGCTGGTATAGTATCTGACCATTTTGATGGTGAATTTGATAATGCATATGAAGCAATAGAATATATGACTTCATGTTACCAAGGTCCTATAGCTTTTGAGTATACACACATTAATAATAATGAAGAACGTGTATGGCTTAAGAGATATATAGAATCAACAAACACTATTGAAATATCTAAAGATGAAAAAATTGAATTACTTAAAAGCTTAGCAGAAGTTGAAGGCTTTGAAAAATATATTCATAAAAACTTTGTAGGTGCAAAGCGTTTCTCAATTGAGGGCGTTGATACTTTAGTACCTATGTTACAACGTATCTTAAAGCGTACAAATGCTGCTAAAATTCCAAACATTCAAATTGGGATGGCACATAGAGGTAGATTAAACGTTTTAACACATGTACTAGAAAAACCATATGAAATGATGATTTCTGAATTTATGCATAAAAATCCTTTAATCTTTTTACCTAAAGATGGATCATTAGAAATCACAGCAGGTTGGACTGGAGATGTAAAATATCATCTTGGTGGAACAAAAACGACAAGCAAATATGGAATAGAACAAACTATAACTTTAGCAAACAACCCAAGTCACTTAGAAATCGTTTCTCCTGTCGTATTAGGTAAGACGCGTTCTAACCAAGATACAACAGCTGATCCTGGTAGACCAAGCCAAGATTTAAATAAATCACTAGCTGTATTAATTCATGGAGATGCTGCGTTCCCTGGACAAGGTATTAACTTTGAAGCCATGAACTTAAGCAATTTAGATGGATATACAACAGGTGGTTCATTACACATTATTACAAACAACAGAATTGGTTTTACAACAGAAGCTGAAGATGGACGTTCAACTACTTATTCTACTGATGTTGCAAAAGGTTATGACTTACCAATTATCCATGTTAACGCTGATGACGTAGAAGCAACTGTTAAAGCTATTGAAATGGCTATGGACTTTAGAGAAAGATTTAATAAAGATTTTGTCATAGATTTAGTTGGTTATAGACGTTATGGACATAACGAGATGGATGAACCTTCAATTACGAATCCAATGATGTACAAAGCTATTAAAGAACATCCTTCAATCGAATTAAAATATGGGCAAGAATTAGTAGATCAAGGTTTAATTACTAAAGAAGAAATGAATGAAATCTTTGATGATGTTACTAAAAGACTAAGAACAGCTCACGATAAAATTGATAAAGATGCTGAAATGGATAATCCAGAAATGACAATGCCTGATAAGATTAGCCAAGGGCAAGATTATGAAATAACAAATGCGAGCTATGATGATTTGAAAGCTATAAATGATGCTATGTTTGACTATCCTGAAGACTTTACAGTATTTAAAAAGCTTAATAAAGTCTTAGATAGAAGACGTGAACCTTTCGAAAAAGATGGTCTTGTGGATTGGGCTCATGCAGAACAATTAGCATTTGCAACAATTTTACAAAATGGTACGCCAATTCGTTTAACAGGACAAGACTCTGAACGCGGAACATTCGCTCAAAGACATGCTGTTTTACATGATGAAAAAGATGGAAAACTATTTGTTCCTTTACATCATGTTCCAAATGGTAAAGCATCATTTGATATATATAATTCTCCATTATCAGAAGCAGCTGTTGTTGGGTTCGAATATGGTTATAACGTAGATAATCCAGAATCATTTAATATTTGGGAAGCACAATATGGTGACTTTGCGAATATGGCACAAATGATTTTTGATAACTTCATGGCTAACAGTAATGCTAAATGGGGAGAGAAAAGTGGTTTAGCGTTATTCTTACCACATAGTAACGAAGGACAAGGTCCAGAACACTCTTCAGCGAGATTAGAGCGTTTCTTACAATTAGCTGGTGAAAATAATATGACAATTGCTAATTTAACTAGTTCTTCAAACTATTATCATTTGTTAAGAAGACACGCTAAATATTTAAACACTGATAAGATGAGACCGTTAGTATTAATGTCACCAAAAAGTTTACTAAGAAACAAAACTGTTTCTAGACCAATTGATGAATTTACTACAGGTCAATTCGAACCTATTTTAGTTGAACCGTACAAAAAAACTAAAATTAAAAAAGTGATTATCGCTTCAGGAAAAATGTTCATTGATTTAAAAGCTGAATTAGAAAAAAATCCTAACGATGAGCTTTGTTTAATTGCATTAGAACAACTTTATCCATTCCCTAAAGAAGAGATAAAAAATGTTCTTTCAGAATTTAGAAACTTAGAAACTGTAGGCTGGGCACAAGAAGAAGCTAAAAACCAAGGTGCTTGGAGCTTTGTGAGCTTACAATTGCAAAGTATTCTAAAAGATAGAAATGTTAACCTAGAATATCACGGACGTAAAGTTCGTTCTGCAACTGCAGAAGGTGATGCAGAAATTTATAAACTTATACAAAGTAAAGTTATCGAAGAAGCTTTAAAACATAATTAGGGGGAAATAAATAATGTCAGAGGTAAAAGTACCAGAGTTAGCAGAGTCAATTTCAGAAGGAACGATTTCAGAATGGTTGAAATCTGTTGGAGATCAAGTAGAACAAGGTGAAAATATTGTTGAACTTGAAACAGATAAAGTAAACGTTGAAGTTATTTCTGAAGTATCAGGTGTACTTTCTGAAATTAAAGCAGAAGAAGGCGACACTGTTGAAGTTGGATCAGTAATCGCGATTGTTTCTGAAGGTGAATCAGGTTCAACTTCAAGTGAACAAAAAGAAAGTGATGACAGCGAGTCTAAAGATTCTAAAGATAAAGAAAAACAAACAGAAGCACCTAAAGAAAGCGCTGCTAAATCTGAAGATACTAAACAAACTGAAGATACTAGCAAAGAAGAAGCTAGTTCAAACGACCGCGTACAAGCAACGCCATCAGCTCGTAAACTTGCACGTGAAAAAGGCATTGATTTAAACAAAGTGAAAACACAAGCTGGAGATGTTGTTAGACCAGAAGACGTAGAAAAAGCCTCTCAACCTTCTAAACCAGCTCAACAAGAAAAACAAAGTCAACCAGCAGCACAGAAAAATGAAAACCCATCTAAACCGGTTGTACGTGAAAAATTATCTCGTAGACGTCAAACAATTGCTAAGAAATTATTAGAAGTATCAAATAATACAGCAATGTTAACAACGTTTAACGAAGTAGACATGACTAACGTTATGGAATTACGTAAACGTAAAAAAGATAAATTCCAAGAAGATCATAACGGTACAAGATTAGGCTTTATGTCATTCTTCACTAAAGCATCAGTAGCAGCATTGAAGAAATATCCAGATGTGAACGCTGAAATTGACGGTACTGATTTACTATTAAAACAATACTACGATATCGGTATTGCTGTATCTACAGAAGAAGGTCTAGTTGTACCTAACGTTAGAGACTGTGATAAGAAGAACTTCGCAGAAATCGAACAAGATATTCATGACTTAGCAGTTAAAGCTAATAACAAAAAATTAGGATTAGATGACATGATGGGCGGATCATTCACAATCACTAATGGTGGTGTCTTCGGTTCATTAATGTCAACACCGATTATTAACGGAACACAAGCTGCTATTTTAGGTATGCACTCAATTGTTACAAGACCAATTGCAATTGATAAAGAACGTATGGAAAACAGACCAATGATGTATATTGCTTTAAGTTATGACCACAGAATCATCGATGGTAAACAAGCAGTAGGTTTCCTAAAAACAATCAAAGACCTAATTGAAAATCCAGAAGATTTATTATTAGAGTCTTAATATACTATAATATAGTGACCACAACGGCTGTTGAAGCCGTTGTGGTTTTTCATTTGTGTTAGTTGAAGTGGAGGGATGTGGAATGTTGCACGTAGGCATTCTCTTGCAACATTCGGCGGCTTTATGTTGCACGTGCGCCTCGTCTTGCAACATTCGAGGTCTTTATGTTGCACGTGCGCCTCGTCTTGCAACATTCGGAGGCTTTATGTTGCACGTGCGTCTCGTCTTGCAACATTCGGAGGCTTTATGTTGCACGTGCGTCTCGTCTTGCAACATTCGAGGTCTTTATGTTGCACGTGCACCTCGTCTTGCAACATTCGACCAACTCACCCTCTCACCAAAATTAAATTCGAACTGTCAAACTGATTAATTTGTCATATTTATAATTAATTTGGTATAATTTATAGGAATTCAATTATAGGAGAGATATTCATGAATGGATTAAGAAGTGTGACATTATGGACCCACAATCTTTTAGAGACTGAATCATTTTATAAAAATATATTAGGTTTAAATACTCTATTAAACAAAGAAACGAATATCTTACATATCGGTGATGCACATTTAGCTCCCGGTACTAGAATTATTTATAAACAATATAAAGGTGAGGATCAAGAGCCGGACACGCATTTTTATGGTGTTGCTTTACGTGTTCCTACAGACTTTGCGTTATATGAATATAAACAACAATTTGATGACCACAATGTAGAATATGAATCGGTTCAACAACTAAATGGTAAACATATGTTTAGGTTTTACGATAATAATGGTCATTCATTTTATTTAATTTCAGATGAAAAGAACGCTGGAGTGCCTCTTGGTACTGCTTATGATGATGGTCCTATTAGTCCTCTTCATCAAATACAAGGAGTCGGTCCAATCATGGTTAAATCGCCAGAAACTCAAATAACAGGCTCATTATTAAAAAGTATTTTTGAGTTGCAATTATATGCTGAATACAAGACAATAGATGATGAATCTGCTATCGTCTTCAAAATTGGTCCAGGTGGTAATGGAGGAGAATTACATTTAATAGATTATCCACATCCTCTTAAATCTTCACATCCACCTGTCGATAGAGTCGCAATCACAATTGATAATGTCGAACATTTCGATAAAATAGTTGAACATGTTAAAGATATTGATATGCAACACCAAATCATACAACATGAAGAAGGTATGATTTCATTATTTATTCGCGATATAACAGGCATGATTTATACAATTACATTAGACACAGTGAATTAAAGGAGCGTTTATTTATGTTACATGAAACTTGGAAAGAAAATCACGTTATAAAAAAGGTAGAAGTCGTTCATACTGATGCTGAAAAATTTAAAGTATCCGATATGTTAACAGTAGGAAAAGTTTATGATGTCGTGAATGAAACAGAAGAATATTATCAAATTATAGATAATTCTGGGCATGTTGGTGGATATTTCAAAACTTATTTTAAAGAACTATAAAGATTGAATTAAAAACAAACCAGAGGTTGGGGCAATTTAATTGTCTCAACCTCATTGACTATATTAGCAATAGTTGACTAGGATTGAAATCACGCTTCTATCCTAGTCCTCCATGCTGGGGTGGTACAATGAAATCCTTTCAAAAATGAGATGATTCCTGTTCCACTCCCTTTTTAAGTTTATTATTAGTATATAAAGGAGTACACAATGAGCAAATTAAACAAATACATTAACAATGATGAAACAATATATGAAGATGCTTTATCAATGATTAAATTAAATAAAAATATTTTACTAAAAGGGCCAACAGGTTCTGGTAAAACGAAATTAGCTGAAACAATCGCACAAGACATTAATAAACCGATGCATTCTGTAAACTGTTCTGTAGACTTAGATGCTGAAAGTTTACTTGGTTTTAAAACAATCGAAACAAATGAACAAGGTCACCAAGAAATTGTATTTATTGATGGACCAGTTATTAAAGCAATGAAGAATGGCGAATTATTATACATTGATGAAATCAATATGGCAAAGCCTGAGACATTACCAATTTTAAACGGAGTATTAGACTTCAGAAGAGCATTAACTAATCCATTTACAGGAGAAGTTATCGTAGCTAAAGAAGGTTTTTCTGTTATTGCTGCAATTAACGTAGGTTATATTGGAACATTACCAATGAACGAAGCTTTAAAAAATAGATTCGTCGTATTAGATATAGACTACATTGATGGAGAAACACTTAAGACTATCATCAAAGAACAAAGTCAATTAAACGATGAAGAACTTATCGATTCAATTATCCAATTCAATAAAGATTTGAGAGTCATGTCAAGCCAAGGACAAATCTCAGAAGAATCAGCGAGTATAAGAGCATTGTTAGACCTTGCAGACTTAGCTACCGTTATACCAGTTAGAAGAGCGATTAAACGCGCTATTATAGATAAAATTGATGACGAAAGAGAACAACAAGCAATACAAAATGCAATAGAATTAATTTTCGAGTAAGGAGAATAACATGAGTGATCGTTTTATATTATTCAATGATGAACAAATCGATGCACAACAAATCATGATGTTAACTGACTTAGCAAAATTATTACTTGAAGATCCAAATGTAAAAGTTGCATTCCAAAAATTCCAACATTATGATCCCATTCATAATATATGCAATGTGAGTTTCAACTGGTTACATCGACCAGAAGATATCACAAATGCAGGATTAAAATCTGATATTATGTTAGATACGATTGGCTTCAAACATACAGACCCCTCTATTTACCAAGAAGTATTAGATGAAACGTTTGACCATATGGATTTTTTCAAGCAATTATTTATGCTAATTGAAGAATATAGATTATCTAGTATCATCATGGACACTAGACCAGTTACTAAAAAGCTATTTAATAAACGCTTAAACGTTAAGAAAAGACAAAACAATAGCCAAATACAAGTTTATCAAACGAAAACAACATATACTGATTTGCTATTTCTAACGATTGAACATGCTATCTTAAACGAAAACTTCATTAATAACATTAGTATTACTGAAGAATTTGATGATGCCCTCGTTCAAGTTTTCAATCGCTTAACGCAAATTTTCAATTTAAAAACTTCAGAAGACAGTTACGACTTAGCAGTAAGCATAATGGTGCTCGTTGATTATTTATTAAAAGAAGATATGCTGAACCAATACTATCATCTTCCTGAGCGCATATACGCGTCTTACGAGGAAGAATGGACACTTGAGGATATTAAGCGTCAAGATGCTGCACAAACGGACGATAGTAGCGAAACTGAGCATGACGAAGAGGACATCGTAACTGAAGATGCTGAAACTAAAACAGCCGATAGTCAATCTGATAGCGATCATTATTTAGAAATGGAGCTTCATGAAGGTGAAAATAGCGATGTGCTGACAGATAATGAGCGAGAAGGCGATGCTTCAGATGATATGACTAATATGATGGAGAAAAAAGGTAAAGGATCTAATGATACGATTGATGACGAAGAAGGTGGGTCTCAAGGCAATAATAATCCTTACCAATTAAAAGGTGTAAACAAGAATGTCTCATTAACATTTAACAAACCAGAAATTTCTCCTGAAGATGTTGAAGCATATAAAAGAGCAGTTGAAAGTGTTCAATTTGAAATTAAAGATTTAACAAGTATTATCCAAAAATCAATGAATCATCAATATAGTGACGTTAGAGAAAATTTAACTAAAGGTAGATTACAAAAGAATTTACTTAATTGGTTTATAGATGACCAATACAAATTATTCTTCAAAAAAGATGCATTTAGTAGAAAATTAGATGCTACATTTACACTTTTAGTTGATGCTTCAGCTAGTATGCATGACAAAATGGAAGAAACTAAAAAAGGTGTAGTACTATTCCATGAAACATTAAAAAATCTAGATATTAAACATGAAATACTTGGCTTTAGTGAAGATGCTTTCGAAGCAGATAAATTTAACCAACCGAACACAATTGATGAAATCATTTTATATAACGAATCTACAATGAAACAAAATGATGCACGAATTATGACACTTGAACCTCAAGATGATAATAGAGATGGGGTAGCTTTACGGGTTGCAACACAACAATTACTACAAAGATCAGAAGAACAGAAGTTTTTAATTGTATTTTCTGACGGTGAACCTTCTGCATTTGATTATGCAGAGGATGGTATTATTGATACTCACGAAGCTGTTATAGAAGCAGATAAGCAAGGCGTTTACGTATTTAATGTATTTTTAAATCAAGACACTATTGATGAGAGTATAAGAAATACAGTTCATAATATTTATGGTAGACAAAGCTTATTTGTAGAAGGTGTTGAGAATTTACCTGCTCAATTATCACCACTACTAAAAAAATTACTATTGCAGTCTATTTAATAAACGTTGTAATAAGTTAAAATATATTTATAATTTTCAGAAATTTCATATGGACGAAACCTAATTCCAATGATAAAATATAAATTATTGTAAGTTGTAAAAGGAGTTTAACATATGAATAAGAATATTTTTGTAGTAGGCTTTATGTTATTTGCGATATTTTTTGGAGCAGGTAATTTAATCTTTCCTCCTGCGCTAGGTTTATCGAGCGGTCAATTTTTCTGGCCAGCTATTTTTGGATTTGTAATTACAGGGATTGGCTTACCACTTATCGGTGTTATTGCCGGTTCTATTGAAGATAAAGGATATAGAGCGTCTTTAGGTAAAATTCATCCAGTATTTGCTGTCGTATTGCTTGTTGCTATTTCGTTAACTATTGGGCCGTTGTTCGCTATACCGCGTACAGCAGCAACATCTTTTGAAATGGGTATCACGCCAATTTTCGACACAAATAGTTCAATGGCATTATTTATTTTCTCATTAGTTTACTTTGCTATCGTATTTTACTTAAGTTTCAACTCAAGTAAAATGGTAGATAAAGTAGGTGCTGTTTTAACACCAGTACTACTTATTTCAATTGTTTTACTAATCATTAAAGCTTTCTTCAGCATAGGTGGAGAACCTGTCGTTCCTGGAGAAATGGAAGTTTACAGTAGTGGTGCTACTAGTTTTGGTAAAGGGTTCGTTGAAGGCTACTTAACGATGGACGCTATCGCTGCTATTGCATTCTCAATGATTGTTATTACAGCAATTAAGAGTAAAGGCGTTACAAGAGAAACAGGATTATTTAAACAAACTATTTTGGCAGGTGTAATTGCTGCAATTGCACTAGGATTTATCTATATTTCTTTAGGTTGGATCGGAAATCATATGAACATTTCAGATGCAACATTGAAAGAATTAAATGATAATGGTCAAAATATTGGTACGTATCTATTAACAACTGCCGCTCAAGTATCATTTGGTGAATTCGGTAAGTATTTAATTGGTATTATTGTAGCATTAGCTTGTTTAACAACAGCTACAGGATTGATTGTATCTGTTAGTGAATTCTTCCATGAAATTTTACCAAAAATTTCATACAAATGGTTTGTTACTATTTTCACTTTAATCAGTTTCATTATTTCAAACCAAGGTTTAACTACAGTTATCCAAGGTTCATTACCAGTATTGTTAGTATTATATCCAATAGCTATTACATCTGTATTATTAATACTATTAGGTAAATACGTTAAGACACCACCAATTGCACAACAATTGTCTGTTGCTTTAGTAACAATTATTTCATTCATTTCTGTATTTAATAGTAATGGGGTTATCAATATCGCATTTATGCAAGAATTGCCTCTAGCTCAATATCAGATGGAATGGATTCCTTTTGCAATAGTAGGTTATATCATTGGATTTATTATAGGTAAAGTTAAAAATCAAGCTCCAATTGAATATAGTTAAAGAAAAAAATCCGAGACATAAACTTGTCTCGGATTTTTTATATTAGATGAGCTTATGTAATACTTTAATTTATATGTGAGGCTTAACAGCTAACGAGCTAGACTTCATAGACAATCTCGTTACATTTTCTAGCGGGCAAGACTTCACAGACAAGCACGTTAGCGCTATAAAATACTTTAATTATCATTAATTCCACTTAATTTTTATATGAAATCAACGGCTAACGTGCTAGAAATTTTAAACAAGCTCGTTACATTTTCTAACGGGCAAGTGTTCAAAAACAAGCACGTTAGCGCTATAATAATCCTTTTTTAAATACTAGTTACGTTTTACAGCGTAGCAGAACTGCGAAAACTTTTTAGAAAAAGAGATTTCGCAGTCTCACTCTCTTTTTATTTATGTCATAATAAGTATACATATAATTAAAGGGGTGGGGAATATGATGGTCTTTGCTTTTATTAATAAAGATGAAACATGGATTTTATGGGCTATTTTAGTAAGTATAGCTGCTTTAAGTATCTTTTTAGAACAAAAATATGATTTTGCTTCTAAAATTACTGGCGCTATAATCGCATTAATTGGTGCTATGATTTTATCTAATTTAAACATTATTCCGATTGAATCTCCAGTGTATGACCAAGTTTGGGATTACGTTATTCCACTTGCTATACCATTATTATTATTCAGATCTAATATTTTTAAAATATGGAACGAAAGTAGAAGGTTATTATTTATATTTTTAATTAGTTCTGTAGGGACAGTAGTAGGGGTTGCTGTCAGCTTTTTACTATTGCATCAATTTATACCACAGCTTAATAAAATTGCTGCTATGATGACTGGAAGCTATATAGGTGGTGGTGTAAACTTTGCTGCATTAAGCACCAAGTTCGAAACACCTGGGGAACTTGTATCGGCAACAGTTGTTGCTGATAACAGTGTTATGGCATTTTATTTTATTGTCTTGATTACAATTCCAAATTTAAAATTTGTGAAAAAGTATTTTAGAAGGTTGTATAATAGTGATGCTGAATCTAATGAAAACAATGCAGAAGCATATTGGAAAAGAAATGAAATTAGTTTAAAGGATATTGCATATTCAATTGCTATTGCTTTTTCACTAGTAGCAGTTAGCTTTAAACTATCAGAGTGGATGCAGTCGGCCGTTCCGAAATCAAATCCTTTTTTAGAAGTTGTAGTTGGCATTATAGGGGATCAATTCTTATTATTGACGACTTTATCTTTAATAGTAGTTGCAGTATTTAGCAATTTCTTTGAAAAGTTAAATGCATCTGATGAACTTGGAACATTTTTAATTTATATTTTCTTTGTTGTAATAGGTGTACCAGCATCAATACCGATTATTATTAAAACTGCGCCTTTATTATTTATTTTTGTAGCTATTATATTAATATTTAATTTAGCTGTTACTTTATCATTCGGTAAGTTATTCAAATTTAATATTGAAGAAATGTTGTTAGCAAGTAATGCTAATGCTGGTGGTCCGACAACTGCCGCTGCGCTAGCTATATCAAAAGGGTGGCAAAGTCTCGTAGGTCCTATACTAATTATAGGTACATTAGGTTATGTAATTGGTAACTATATTGGCACTTTAATGTTCTATGTACTTAGCCAATTTATGTAGAAAAAAGCACTATCTCCTTTTATTAAAATAGGGGATAGTGCTTTTTATTTATGATTTAAATGTATTTCTAAGTTGTTGTTGTTCATCTTTAAGTTGTAATAGTTTAGTTTTTAAATCTTGTTCTAAAGATTGTAGTTCTTGTTCAGCTTGTTGACGTTTACGTGTACCGTCTTCTTGTATTCTTAATGTTTCTTGAATTGTATCCACGATATTTGTTTGTGTCGTCTTAAGTGTCTCAATATCAACAATACCACGTTCATTTTCTTCTGCTGTTCTTATCGCATTTTGTTTCAACATTTCTGAGTTTTTAAGCAACAGTTCATTTGTCGTATCTGTAACTTTCTTCTGTGCTTCTGAAGCACCTTGTTGCCTCAATAAAGTTAACGCGATAGCCATTTGGTTCTTCCATAATGGAATACTCGTTAAAATCGAGCTTTGAATCTTTTCAGCCAATGTTTGGTTAATATTTTGTATCATTCTAATTTGTGGTGCTGATTGTAAAGTAATTTGGCGAGATAATTGTAAATCATAGATTCGCTTTTCTAATCTGTTTATATATTGTTGTAAATCAGCCAAATCTTGTACATCCATTTGGTTATTAGATGCTTTAACTTTTTTCTCAAGCTCCACTAAATCATTTTGTTTAAGTTCATCACGCTTTTGTTCAGCTGCTGCGATATAAATATTTAAAGCATCAAAATACGCTTTATTTTCTTCATACAATTGATCTAATAGACCAACATCTTTCATCAGCATATTTTGTGATTTTTGCAGCTCTACAGATATGCGGTCGACTTGCGCACCAACTGATTGGTATTTGCTAAACATTTCATTAACTGAGCGCTCAGCACGCTTAAAAATACGTTTTAAACGCGATTGATTTTGTTTTTGTAATTCATCAGGATTTACTTCTTTTAATTTGTTCATCAAGTTTCTAAGTGAAGAACCGATTGGCCCGACATCTTTAGATTGAACTTGGTTGAGCATTTGATGAGAAAACTGTGATAATTTGTTTTGAGCTTGTTGACCATACAGTAACAGACCATCATTATCTAACGGTTTAATCTGTTTAGCTATTTCGTTTATTTTTTGTTGATCTTCATCTGAGAAATTCTTTTCATAAGTTGAAGTTACATCTGATTGACCAGATTGCTCATTTTCTTGAGCTTCCTGTGGTGCAATTTCATTCGATGAATCCTTAAACGGGTCATCAATTAAGTCATCAAATAAATTTTTATTAGTTTCTGTCATAATTACGCTCCGTTTCATATTCGTATTTTTCTTGATTAGTCTTCAAATTTACTTTTTCTTTAGTTGTTTCAGGTATTTCTTTAGTAAAATCATTTCTGTTTTTAGCCATGTCAGCTAATTCCATCTCAATATCCAATTGATTATAATTCGATTCATTCAACTGCTTTAAATCAGCAACTAAAGTCCTTTTATTCTCATCAATCGTAAGTTTAGTTTGTTTCAATTTAGCTTTTTCTTCTTTAGTTTTATTCGGCATGCGTTGTAATAGAGTGTAGTTATCAATTAAATTAACTGTATTATCTAAATGCGAATAGAAAAAGCTTTCGACTGTATAAAACTTTTCTGGAGATTGTTTAACAGTGTTGTAAATTGTTCTTGTTAATTTAGCAACTTCATTTAAATTTTTAAATTCATTATATGAACGTACACGCATATAATTTTTATATAAGCGTTTAAGTTTTGGGCTCGCATCATTTAATTGTTTTCTAATGAAATGATATTCTCTACGTGTTAATCCCATTTCCTTTAAAAAACGTCTAGAGCTATACCATTGAATAGGAATAAAACTCAATATATATGATCCGATAAACATACCAGTATCTAACATGAAATGTAAATCTAATTGAAATACACTAAATAAAAAAACAACAGACGATATTGGTACAGCTAATAGTGCACCTAATATATACGATAAATTATATTTCATTTTCATCTTCCTAAATTATAACGTTTTGAAATGCTTTGTATTTTCATCTAATGTTACATCTTCTATGTTGTAATCATCTACTTGAGAAGCAGGTGCAACACCTTCAATTATTCCTTTAGTAAAACTTTCTAAGTCATCTGTTTTCCCGCTAGCATAAACTTCAACATAATCGTTAACATTTTCAACTGAGCCAACTATATTATATTTCTTAGCCAGTTGTGCTGTGAAAAATCTAAAACCAACGCCTTGTACGCGTCCATAAACTTTAATGTGTTTTCCGTTCATATTAATCACCTCATATATCCATTATAAAGGGTTTCTTACAAAAAAACTAATAATTAGAAACATAAATACTAAGCGCTTTTCTTGATTTCATCTTCAAATAGATTTAAATTTGTTTTAAGGTAATATTCTGAATAGGGGCGTTATAAATGTGGAAAGTTGTTACTATGCGGGCAGATTATGAGGGCTGGTGGCTATTCGATGATTGGACAGATCATATTATTCATGAAATCATTTGCAATGATTTTGATGAGATGCTAATAACTTATAATGACTTACTGAAATCGTACCAAGAAAAATATGCAAATGAGATAGTTGGTAAATATAATATTCATGCTTTTTATAATAATTGCGATATTGCTTTTTGTGAAGATTGTGAAGAAGATTTACAAATTTTTTATAGTATTCTTATATTAAATGACAATTCTATTTATACACCTTTACCAAATTAATAAATTCTGAAAATATCTGAATTGGTATTGCATTTGAATATTTAGTGACGTATAATAAGTAATAGCAATATCGTTATTCCATATTGCAAATGACATTATATATTTGGTGTTTTTTGTAATATGCGAATATCGCATATTGAATTTTAGTCTTGGAGGTTTCTCAATTATGAAACAAGGTACAGTAAAATGGTTTAATGCAGAAAAAGGATTTGGTTTTATCGAAATCGAAGGAGAAAATGACGTATTCGTACATTTCTCAGCAATTAACCAAGAAGGTTACAAATCTTTAGAAGAAGGTCAAGCAGTAGAATTCGAAGTAGTTGAAGGCGACCGCGGCCCACAAGCTGCAAACGTTGTAAAACTATAAAATATATGAATTTGAAAGACTAGAAAGAAACCCTAACAATGTTAGGGTTTCTTTCTGCAAAACTATAATACTATTAAATAATAATAAAGTTTAAGTTTATATAACGATATCTTTAATTATTTAAAAGCGCTACCCGCAGATTTCTATCTGATTGGGTAGCGCTTTTTTATTCAAAAAAATAAATAATTATTTATTTCACATCGTTCAAAATGAGTTGTTTTAATGTTTGTCGCTTAATAACTTCTCTTGCTTTTCCATCTCTGACAAATAACACTGCCGGTTTTGGCATTTGGTTATAGTTAGAACTCATAGAGTAGTGATACGCTCCTGTCGATAATACAGCTATATAATCACCAATTTTTGTTGATTTAGGTAATTTCATATCTTTACCGATTAAATCACCTGATTCACATAATTTACCTGCTATTGTTACTTCTTGTAAATCATCTTCTTGTCTATCTACTAATAGTGCCTCATATTTCGCATTATATAAAGCTGTTCTAATATGATCACTCATACCACCATCAATTGAAACGTAAGTATTAACATTAGGTATTTCTTTAATAGTGCCAACTCTATATAAAGTTACACCCGCTTCTCCTACGATAGAGCGTCCTGGTTCTATAGATATTTCAGGTATATCCATGCTATATTTTTTACTATTTTCTTTAATAGCATCAGTAATGCGCTTAATACTTTCTTCAATTGGATAGCTCTTATCTTCATTTGTATATTTAATACTGAAACCGCCACCCAAATTGAGAATTTCAATATCGATATTATTTTCTTTTAACCATTCAAATACAATTTGTATCGTATTAATCGTGCCATCCGCTTCAAAAATTTGTGATCCAATATGGAAGTGGATACCTTTAAAGTCTATTTTGTCTGATGCTTGTAGTGCTCGTACACCTTCTAAAGCAGTACCATGTTTTATCGATAATCCAAACTTACTATCTTCTTGTCCTGTTTGTATAAATTCATGTGTATGTGCTTCAACACCTGGATTAACTCTTAAAACTGCTTTGATTGGTTTAGATGCAATTCGGTTAATGCGTGTAACTTCATCTAATGAATCAATAACGAAATACTCAACGCCACTTTCAATTGCATATTCTATTTCATCATTCGTCTTGTTGTTACCGTGAAAGTGTATTTTACTCGGATCAAAATCACTCGCTAAAGCTGTAAATAGTTCTCCTTCAGATACTACGTCTAAGCCCATATTTTCCTCTGCCATTAGTTTAAATAATTGAATGCTACTAAAGGCTTTAGATGCGTATGAAATATTATATTTTAGACCACTGTTACTAAATGCTTCATGAAATCTTCTACACTGTGATCTAATTTGTTCTTCATCATAAACAATAGTAGGGGTACCATAACTAGCTGCAATTGTCTTTAATGAGATATTCCCCATCGTTAATACGCCTTGATCATTATATTTAACAGTCATGATTTAATCTCCTTTATTAATGAATGATGGTTCAGTGCACTAATTTGTTCTGAATTAGCACCTACACCTTTAAATGTAAATTCGTCTATTCTTATGTCATTGCTATACATTGTTACCATATCTCCACGTTTTACTGATTCATCCACTTCTACAAACATGTGACTCATCATCAATCCACGTATAGGATACCTTTTACCATTGATTAACGCATCATGTTTAGCACGTGTTTTAAGTATACCGTCTCCATAACCGATATCAACTACTGCAAGGTTACAATCTTTATCTGCTGTATATTGGAAACTATAACCACAAGTTTCACCTTGTTTAATAGGGCGTACTTGAATCACATTCGCAGTAACAGTAAAATTTTGATGAGTAGTTGAAGTAGGGAGACTACTATAAGGTCTTGAACCATATAGAATAATACCTAATCGCGCATGTGTATGTTGATCAAGCAAGCCATCTTCTCTTACAAAACTCGCACTATTCTGAGCATGAATAAATTTAAACGTATAACCTAAACTTAGGATTTCGTCTAAACAACTTAACCAAGCTGCTCGTTCTATTTCATACTCATCACCACCAAATTCATCTGCGTATCCGAAATGCGTCCATATTCCTTCTATTTTAGCTTGTTCATCGTAGGGTAGGTTAGTATTGGATTCTAATACTTCTTGCATTTCTTGAGCATTTTTCAATCCTGAACGGTGTAGCAAGTTTTCTAATTCTAAATGCAACTTAATACCACTTAAAGCGTCTTTAAATTCATAATAAAATTCTAAAGAGGGTAAAGTCATTGCGATATTATATTGTTTTAAAGTTTCAAACTCTGTAGATGGATTCATTAAAAAGATATTTACATCACTGTTTAAATTTCTAATTCTCACAGCTTCATGTAAAGATGTCGTACTAAATGTCTGTATACCAGCAGCGATAAATGATTGCACTGCAAATTCTAAACCAAAATGATAAGCATCATTTTTCACAACAGCCATAACTTCTTGTCCATCTGTAAACTGTTTAGCGTTATTTATAAAGTCTTGTTCATATATTGTGATACGTGCAACCATTATTTATCCCTTCCTTGATTTAACAATGCCATATAATAATCAGCTACTAAAATAAGCACTTCTTCATCAAAATTTAATTTGTTTGTATGTAGACCATACACAAAATCTTTTTCAATATTTTTAGTTCCGAAAAATACAAAATAACTTGGCGCCAATTGTCCATAGAAACTAAAATCTTCGCCGAATAAATATGGTTTTTCTAGTTCATGTAATTCGACACCAGTTGTATTTAATGCTGACTTTACATTTTCGTATAGTGTCGAATCATTTGTAGTAGGTGGGTATCCCTCAGCAAAATCAACACGACATTCAACATCAAATAACAATTCAACACTTTGAGCAATTTTTATCATTTGTTGTTTCACGGTTTCTAAATCTTGTACATCATAAGTTCGAATTGTACCTTCTAAATAGCCATTTTGTGGGACCGTGTTAATTGCTTCTCCAACATTAAATTGACCTATGTGTACAATGTTTCTATTAAGACCATTTAAATGAAATTGTTGAATTTGACTCACTTGGCTTAATACATGCATTAATGCTTCTGATGCAGCTTTTCCTTCTTCTTTACTCGCTACATGACTAGATAAGCCATTTAAATAGAAACGGTACTCTGTAGCACTTGCAGTTATTTCATCATTTTTAAATGCTACTGTACCTAAATCTTCAAAAGGCATGATATGTACGCCATAAATTTCTTCTATTTGAAATTGATCAAATACTTTAGATTTTATAAGTTGATTTGCGCCCGCTTCCGTTTCTTCTGAAGGTTGAAAAATGAATACAACGTTATGTGGTAATTCGCCTTTGTCGTATAATGCTTTACACCTTTTCGTAAATAACATTAGCGCTGTCGTATGACCATCGTGTCCACAAGCATGCATTACATTGTCATTTTTACTTTTATAAGGTACTTCATTTTCTTCATGAATAGGTAAGGCATCAATATCTGCTCTATAAGCAATTGTCCTATTTGAATTGCCTTCTAAATAACCAATAATCCCTGTAGTAATAGGGCGTTCATATGGTATTTCCAATGATTTAAGAAAATTTTCAATATATGTTGTTGTTTCAAATTCTTGCATGCTTAATTCTGGATGTTGATGCAAATATCTTCTTGTTTCTTTAACAAAATTTAATTCAGACATTTAAAAATCAGTCCCTTTATAGTATGTATAGAAAGAGAGTGGGACATCAATCCAATATTTTTAATAAGATTTCATTGTCCCACCCAAGCAAATATAAATAGTATTGAAAATTTTAATATAATCTATTTCAAACTAGATATATATTGCCAATCTAATAATTTAGGCTGAGGCATTTATTTATGTCTCAGCCTAATCTTTTATATGATGAGTTATTGGTTTAAGTTACGTAAAGCAGATACGATTTCTTTTTTACCATCTTGTACATCTGCTGATTGTTTAATAACTTTAGCAGGGGTACCAGCAACAACTGCTCCTTCAGGAACATCTTTCGTTACAATTGCACCAGCAGCAACTATAGCACCTTTACCAATGCGAACACCTTCAAGTATTACTGCATTAGCTCCGATTAGTACATCGTCTTCAACAACTACTGGAGAAGCACTAGGTGGCTCGATAACGCCCGCTAATACTGCACCTGCACCAACGTGCACATTTTTACCTGTAGTAGCACGACCTCCAAGTGAAGCGTTCATATCAACCATTGTACCTTCGCCAACTACAGCGCCAATGTTAATTGTAGCGCCCATCATTACAACAGCGCCATCTTCAATAACTGCATGTTCTCTAATGAAAGCACCAGGCTCAATACGAGCATTTGTATTTGTTAAATCTTTTAATGGTATCGCTGAATTGCGACGATCCATTTCTATTTCGACATCTGTAAATTGATCTGCATATTTTTCATTAAATGCTTTCCAATCTTTAGCATCACAGAAAATTGTTTTAGATGTTTCTGAACCAAAAACTTTAAATGACTCAGGGAACTCAACATTTTCAAATTGACCGTTAACGTAGACTTTTAAAGGTGTTACCTTCTCAGCCTCACTAATATATTGTATAATCTCTTCTGCAGTAAAATCTTTAACCATGTTAAATTCTCTCCTCATTTAAATTATTGTATGTGTAATATCCGTTTTCTTTATTTACTAATATATTTGCCACACTTAGAGCACCGTTGGCAAATATATCCTTAGACTGTGCACGATGCGTAATTTCAATCGTTTCATCATGTCCAGCAAACAATACTTGGTGCTCTCCAACTATTGTACCACCACGTTGAGAACTAATTCCAATTTCAGAAGGTTCACGCTTCGTGTTAGTTTCATGTCTATTGTAAACCGGAACAGTTTCTTCACGCTTTTCTTTAATAGCATCATATAGTTGTACTAACGTACCACTTGGTGCATCCACTTTTTTATTATGATGTTTTTCCAACATCTCAATATCAAAGTCTTCAAGTAATGGTACAGCATATTGAATAATTTCTTTTAGAATATGCACGCCATAACTCATGTTTGCACTGAAGAATACCGGCATATCTTTAGATTTTTCTTTTAACTTTTCAATGATTATTTCTTTTTCACCTGTAGTCGCAATAACTAATGGTAGTTTAAAGTCTTCTTCTAATAGCGGAATTAACAATTCTGGGTTAGAAAAATCGATTGCTACATCCGCTTCAGGTGCCGATGAAATTGTATCAAAGGCAGGGTAGGGATATTGTTTAGAAGGATCTTTAACAACAACACCTACAATTTCATTGTTATTTTCTTCTGCTAGTCTTGCTACTCGTTCGTTCATTGCGCCATAACCAATTAATAAAATTTTCATTGTTTTACACCATCTTTAAAGTTAGCAAATGCTTTGCTTAATGTTTGTTGTTCTTGTTCATTTAATGTTACTAAAGGTAACCTTACTTCATACTGACCAAAACCTAGTTCACTTGTTAATAACTTAATAGGAATAGGGTTAACATCTACACCTAAATCATTAAGTAAACTTAGAATTTGATCTCTTAAGTTTTCAGCAGTTTTCGTATCATCTTTTTGAACAAGGTCGAATAATTTTTGAGTTTCTTGTGGTATTGCATTTGCCACAACTGAAATTAATCCTTCTCCGCCAAGCTTGTAATAATCATACATATTATCGTCATTACCACTGTATAAAGCAAAATCAGAAGGTAATTTCTCTTTTAATGTTTGTGCATATTCTAAATCTCCAGTAGCATCTTTTAATGCTACAATATACGGATTTTCACTTAATTTAATCATTGTTTCTACGTCAATTGTCATATTTGTTCTAGAAGGTACATTATATAGAACTACTGGCAATTCAACTGTGTTTGCAATTTTAGTAAAGTGGGCGATTAAACCACGTTGGCTTGTTTTATTATAATATGGTGTGATAAGCATAATTGCATCGGCACCTAATTCTTTTGCTTTCAATGATGCTTCAATAGAAGCTTGTGTGTTGTTAGTACCTGTACCTGCTATAACTGGCACACGACCATTTACTTTTTTTATACCTATTTCTAATAATTGATTTTTTTCATCGTTTGTTAAAGTTGGATTTTCTGCAGTAGTACCGTTAATCACGATACTTTGTACACCGTTTTCAATTAAAAATTCTATATGGTTTTCAAATGCTTCGTAGTCTACATTCTCTTCTGTGAATGGTGTCGTTAACGCAACACCTACACCTGTAAATATATGTGACATACTTAACACTCCTCAATTTTTTTATTTATTTAAATTCATAACTTGTTCTAAAACTTGTACTGCATTTAAACTTGCGCCTTTTAATAAATTATCAGAAGTACACCAAATATGGAATGTGTTATCTAATGATTCATCCTTTCTAATTCTTCCTACGAATACTTCATCTTTACCCGTAGAATGAATTGCTAATGGATATTCATTATTTTCTACATTATCAACGAGTACAACTCTGTCATCTTCATCGAATAATTTTTTTATATCTTCAACTGTAGCTTCTTTATCTAATGTTACGTTCATATGAACGCTATGGCTGTCTTGTACAGGAACACGAACACAAGTTGCTGTAACATTTAAAGTGTTATCGTTTAAGATTTTACGTGTTTCGTCGATCATTTTTTGTTCTTCTTTTGTATAACCATCTTCTAAAAATGAATCGATATGTGGTAAGACGTTATTATAGATTGGGTGAGGGTAGTTAGTTGGTTCTTCACCTTGTTCTCCTTTTAATAAGTCTTCTTTACCAGCTAAACCTGAACCTGATACAGCTTGATAAGTAGTATAAGCTACACGCTTAAGGCCGAACTTATCTTGTAAAGGTTTCAAAGGAACTACAGATTGAATTGTAGAACAGTTTGGATTTGCAATAATTTTTCGATTTAATTTTGGTTCGTTTACTTCAGGAACGATTAAATCGATACCTTCGTGCATTCTCCAGTGACTAGAATTATCTATAACAATTGCGCCATTCTCTTCAAAAAGTGGAGCGAAATGTTCACTCGTGCTGCCACCAGCACTCATGATGACATAATCAAATTGTCCATCTGTTTTATCGTCTGTTAAAGCTTCAACAGTGTATGTTTTACCTTGGAATTCTACTTCTTTACCTGCTGAACGTGGTGATGAAAATAATACTAATTCATCAAATTGGATATTCTTTCTGTCTAATACTTCTAATACTTTTTTTCCTACTAAACCTGTTGCACCTACAACTGCTAATTTTGTCATTTTGTTCACTCCATCATTCATTATATATTAAATGTTTCACACAAAATACGTACTGCTTCTTCACCTAAATCTCGATCAACGACATAAGAAATACTAATTTCTGATGTTGTTGTTTGATAAAAAGGTATGTCGTTACTAATTAAAGTTCTGAATGCTTTAGAAGCAATACCAGACATGTCTCTCATGCCAGTTCCAATTACGGATAGCTTTGCATAATTTTCTTTCATTATGTAGCGAAGGTGAGGGTAATCTAGCATTAAATCTTCTATAATTCTTTCAATTTGTTGTACTTCAGAATCTTTTATTGTAAATGACAATTGTAGACCTCTCTGATTTTCAATTTGTGAAATCATATCTACATTCATTGACTCGTGTTCTAAAGAATCAAACATTTTTTGCAGTAATTTAAAGTTTTGCATTGGATACGTTAATGTTACATGAATCATATGCGTATCTAACGCGACTCCAGTGACTGCTTTTTTCTCTAAAATTTCTGTTTGTGGCATAATCCATGTTCCTTTCACGTTTGATAATGTTCTACCTAAATAAAGAGGTATGTTGTAATTTCTAGCTATTTCAACACTCCTTGATTCTAATACACCAGCTCCTAAAGCACTCATTTCCATCATTTCTTCATAAGAAACTTCAGAAAGTAATTTTGCATCTTTATAAATTCTAGGATCTGTTCCATAAACACCATCAACATCAGTGTATATTTCACAAGTGGAATTTATACTTGATGCTATTGCTACAGCGCTTGTATCTGAACCACCGCGTCCTAAAGTAGTGATTTCCATTTCATCATTAACACCTTGGAAGCCAGCTACTACTAGAATATCGTTTGTTTTAAAAGCTTCTTCAAACCTAGGAGCATCAATTTCAGCTATTTTACTCTTTAAATGATGACCAATTGTTTTAATACCAGCTTGATACCCCGTCATCGCCTTCGTTTGAACACCTATATCATTCAACACCATTGAAAGGTAAGATATTGTTTGTTGTTCACCTGTAGTTAGCAACATTGCTAAATGTTCATCTTTAGGTTGCGATGTTAACGTATCAATATTTTGCATTAAAGTATCAGTCGTTTTGCCCATAGCACTTACAACAACTACTAGTTGTTCGCCATTATCAACGCGAGATTTTAACATATAGGCTATATTTTTAATTTTGTTAAAATCACTTACGGATGTTCCGCCAAATTTCAATACACTTTGTGTCAAGATTATTCCTCCAATTAAAATCGGGAGGTCAACGCCGTAATATAAATAAAAAAACAAGTTCGGCATCCGAACTTGTTTTAATTTATATATACAAGTGATGCACTCCATTTATCATTAAGATAATGACAGACAATAAGCTGTTAACCTATACGTCCAACATAATAGTTCTGCAAAAATATTATGTTTCGGCATCGCACCCTTTCACTCCTTGAAGATTGCAGTCCTATAGGGGAGTTACTAATGATTGATGCGCCTCATCAAAAACATATTCAATTGATATGCATTCATTATACATAGAAAGAATATTTATGTAAAGAGAGAAAACAGATTATTTCAAAAAGTCACAACAATTCAACAAATTTAAAATGAATAAAATGGGTAAATTAATGCAGAAACAAAGAATGGGTTGGGAGATAAATTATAACTCAAAATAAATAATCTACGATTTTGTTCGTGCATGCTTGCCTAAGGTATGGTTCGAGCCTGTAGTCTCTCACTCATAATATTCCCTCAGGCGTCAGCACTTTACAAAATCGTAGGGAACATCGCGCTAACGTGCTTGTTTACTACCACTAGCTCGTTAGAAAATGTAACGGGCTTGTCTGAAGTTTCGTGCACGTTAGCCTTTGATTTCGCACAAAATTTAATGGCAATTAATAAAAATCAAAGCTTTTTATAGCGCTAACGTGCTTGTTTATTAGCACTAGCTCGTTAGAAAATGTAACGAGCTTGTCTTATATTTCTTGCACGTTAGAGGGGACATTCTCTTCTAATTCATTATAAACAGTAAGCTACTCGCACTTATACAACAAAAAAACAGGCTGGGACATATAAATGTCTCAGCCTGTTCGTATAATCTCAGCATATATTAGCTATATACACCTTGATCTTTCAGATATTCTTCATAGCTAATTTCTTTAGAAATTACGCCATCTTCTTTAATATCAATAACTCTATTAGCAATTGTGTTAATAAATTCAAAGTCATATGAAGTAAAGATTAATGAACCTTTGAAGTTCTTCAGACCGTCGTTCACAGCTGTGATACTTTCTAAGTCTAAGTGGTTAGTAGGTTCGTCTAATAATAGTACGTTAGAATTTGATAACATCATCTTACTCAACATACATCTTACTTTTTCTCCACCTGAAAGTACGTCTGCTTTTTTCTTAACTTCTTCACCACTAAATAGCATACGTCCTAAGAAACCTCTTAAGAATGTTTCAGTTTGTTCTTCAGGTGGTGCATATTGTCTTAACCAATCAACTAAGTTCATATTTACACCGTCAAAGAATTCTGAGTTATCTTTAGGTAAATAAGAACGAGAAGTCGTAACGCCCCATTTAACTGTACCTTCATCTGGTTCAATCTCACCAGCTAAAATACGAAGTAGGGTAGTTTTAGCGATTTCACTTTCTCCTATTAATACAGCTTTATCATTAGGATTCATAGTGAATGAAACATTATTTAAAACTTTATTACCATCAATTGTTTTTGAAACACCTTGAACTTGTAATAAGTCGTTACCGATTTCACGACCAATATTAAAGTTAACAAATGGGTAACGTCTTGAAGAAGGTTGAATATCATCTAACTCGATTTTATCTAACATCTTCTTACGACTTGTTGCTTGTTTAGATTTAGATGCGTTCGCACTAAATCGAGCAATAAAGTCTTGCAATTCTTTAATACGTTCTTCTTTTTTCTTGTTTTGATCTTGAGCCATTTGTGCAGCTAGTTGACTTGATTGATACCAGAAATCATAGTTACCAACAAATAATTTAATTTTTCCGTAATCTAAATCAGCGATGTGTGTACATACGTTGTTTAAGAAGTGTCTATCATGAGACACAACGATTACTGTATTTTCAAAGTTTATTAAGAATTCTTCTAACCAAGCGATTGCTTGAATATCTAAACCGTTTGTAGGCTCGTCCAGTAATAGAACATCTGGCTCACCAAATAAACTTTGAGCTAATAATACTTTAACTTTTTGGTTATTTTCTAATTCAGACATTTGTTTATCATGTAGGTCGTCTTTAATACCTAAACCTGAAAGTAATACAGAAGCATCCGCTTCAGCGTTCCAACCGTTCATCTCAGCAAATTCGCCTTCAAGTTCAGCAGCACGCATACCATCTTCATCAGAGAAGTCTGGCTTCATGTAAATGTCATTTTTTTCTTTCATAACTTCCCATAATTTTTCGTGACCTTTTAATACCACGTCAATTACTTTTTCATCTTCATGAGAAAAGTGATCTTGCTTTAATACAGCTAAACGTTCATCTTTACCTAATGAAACGTTACCTGATTGTGAGTCTAATTCTCCAGATAACACTTTTAAAAATGTTGATTTTCCAGCGCCATTAGCCCCAATAAGTCCGTAACAGTTGCCTGGTGTGAACTTAATATTTACATCTTCGAATAGTTTACGATCACCAAATCGCAAACTTACATTAGTGACTTGTAACATTAAATGACTCCTTTTCATTAATACTTCTATCGATGAATTATACCATATATCTAACAAAAAAGGACAAGAGAATGAACTGTCGTTACATGAAACAAAATGCATGTTATAATGTAGAAACTAATAAGATAAGAATGGAGAATGATATGGCACAAGAAAAAGATACACTTGTAGGTCGAATAGACTTTTTAAAAGTGGATAGATTGGAAGGTTCAACGTACCATTTACTTGGACCTAACAGCGAACATATTAAAATGAATGCATCTGAAGTAGATAATGAAGACGATTTAGAAATAGGCGAAGATTATAGTTTCTTTGTATATCCAAGCCGTTCTGGCGAATTATTTGCCACACAAAATATGCCAACAATTACAAAAGACCGTTACGATTGGGTAAAAGTTTTAAGAGTAGATAGAGATGGCGCAGCAGTTGATGTTGGCCTACCTAGAGAGGTATTAATACCTTGGGAAGACCTTCCGAAAGTTAAAGAACTTTGGCCACAAAATGGCGACATGATTTTTTGTACGCTAAGAATAGATAGCAATAGTCAAATGTTCGCAAGATTAGCGACTGAAACAATTGTTGATACTATGTATAAAGCTGCGGAAGAAACAGTTTTACATCAACATGTTACAGCTAGACCATACCGCCTGTTAAGAGTAGGAACATTTTTACTGTCAGAAGATGGATACAAAATATTCGTACATGAATCTGAACGTAGACATGAACCTAGGTTAGGCGAAGAAATGGACGTTAGAATTATTGGCGTTAAAGAAAATGGCGAGTTAAATGGTTCGTTCTTACCATTAGCACATGAACGTCTTGATGAAGACGGACAAATTATTTTTGATTTACTAGTAGAATATGATGGAGAACTACCTTTCTGGGATAAATCTGACCCAGAAGCAATCAAAGAAGTATTTAATATGAGTAAAGCAAGTTTCAAACGCGCAATAGGTAGATTGTATAAACAAAAACTTATCGTTATTGAAACAGGTAAAATTGCGATTACTACAAAAGGCTGGGCTCAAGTTAAACAAGACGAAGCATAATCTCGTATATTGCTTTAAAAGAGCTAAGTATATTGCTTTAAAAGCCGTGACCTAACGCAAAAGTTGGGCCACGGCTTTTATATTTTTGGAATGAATGTTAATGGTAGTAGCAAGCGTTATTGACACGTTTGGTAAGAATAGTCAACAAGGGTAGCGTTATTGACATGTTTGATGAGAATAGTCAACAAGGATAGCGTTGTTGACACGTTTAATAAGAATAGTCATTAAGAGCACTAATAATAAAGGTTCTTTTCGCCATTCATGACGAAAAGAACCTTTATTTAATTATTCAATTTCATCTGTTAATGTTTCTAATTCGTCAATCAAACTACCGATATAAGCTATTGTTTCTTTTAACGGCTTGTCTGTAGTAACATCAATTCCAGCTAACTCTGCTAATTCAACTGGAGATTTTGAACCACCTGATTTCAATACATTTAACCAATCATCAACAGCAGGTTGTCCTTCATTTTCTATTCTTTGACTCATTACTGTACCAATTGTTAATCCAGCAGAGTAAGTATATGGGTATAATCCCATATAATAATGAGGTTGGCGCATCCAAGTTAATTCAGCACCGTCAGTTATTTCGACTTCGTCACCCCAGAAATCTGAAATAACTTTCTTTTTAATTTCATTAAGCAGTGGGGCAGTTAAAGCTTCACCTTCGTCTACTTTTCTATAAACTTCTCTTTGGTACTTAGCTTCTAATAAGTGCGTAACCATATTATGATAATAAGTTCTTGAAATAATTGAACTTATCACCCAACGTTTGAATTTTGGATCATTTGATTTTTTTAATAAGCTATTTGCCATTAACATTTCATTCATTGTAGATGGTGCTTCCACAAAATACATAGAACAATCAGCTTGGTATACATTTTGATATTTATTCGCTAAATTAAAATGACCAGCATGACCTAATTCGTGGGCTAATACAAATACTTCAGTCATTTTACTTGTCCATGAAATGAATATAAATGGATTTACGCCATATGGGCTCGCACAATAAGCACCTGTTTGTTTACCTTTATTTTGAGGAAAATCAATCCAGCGTTTGTCATAACTATCATTTACCATTTGCATATAATCATCGCCAAGCACACTTAATGCGTCTTTAATATATTCTTTTGATCCTTCAATTGATACATCAGGTTCATAAGTTGGATCTAGCGGAATTCTTAAATCTTCAAAACGTATTTCATCTAAATTATTTGTTCGCTTTAGCAATTTAGCATAACGTCTCATATGTGGTGCTAATTCTTCAGAAATCACATCTATTTGTCTATCGTACATTTCTCTCGTAACATCTTGAGGTTCAAGTAAGAAATCTATAACAGAATCATATCCACGAAGTTCGGATTCTATTTTTTCTTTTTGAACATGAGCGTTGTATGTTGCAGCAGTCGTATTTTCATAGCGACGCAATGCTTCGCTGAATTTCTTAAACGCATTTCTTCTCACTTCAGTATTTGAGTGAACTTCAAAATCTCCTTCGAATGATACATAATCTAATGCAATTTCTTCGTTATTTGCTTCAAACGTACCAAACTCAATATCTAACATTTTCGTAATTCCATACAATTCAAACGGTGCACTAAAAGTAGGTGAGAACGTCGCTAAAGTTTTTTCAACTTCAGGATGTAACGTATGTGGTTTTTGTCGTTTTAGTAATGATAAATATTTAGGGTATTCTGATTGTTTAATTAAAGCATTAAATGTTTCCTCTTCTAATTGTAAGATTTCCGATTCTAAAAATGATAATAAACCTGCAATCTTCCCGTATGTAGTAGAAAATTGTGCTGCTACTTTTTGACTATCAGCGTCAGTCGTATCAGTAGAATACAATAGTTCTGCATATGTACTTAAATGTATTACATCAATAATAAGATCAGCTTGTTCATGTAAAGCTGATTCAATAGTCGATACATCCTTTAATTGATTGAGATACTTTTCATTAAAATCAGTCACTCTTTGAACTAAGTCAGTTAACGTTGAATAAAAAGCGTTGTTATTTTCGTATAAACTCGATAAGTCCCATGTTTCGTTAGTAGGTATTTCACTACGTAATTTTTGTCCCATTGTCTCATCCCTTTTTAAAATATTTGCAATGTTCACATAATTGCTCATTTTCATTATAATATTAATCATTTTAGAGTACAAATTTGCTAGGTTATAAAACATTTGTTAAATTCAATTATTTTTATAAAAATACTGCAAAACTTAATTAATATATTAATAATCGGGTATACTATTAGATATAGTTGTAAAGGAGGCGTAATAGTTTGAATATATTTGATTTCCCAAATTACTTATGGATATCATTTGTGATTGTCGTCGTTTTCTCAATATTGTCTTCATTAATATTAAAAAAATATGTTATTAGCGCAATATTAACATTTATAATATTAGGCATTATTGCTTTTATCTTACCTAATTTTTATGATATTACATACGAACCATTATTAGGTTACGCTGCCTTTATGGCCATTATTAGTTTATGCTTCAGTCTTTTAACATGGTATTTAGTCAAAAAGAATAGACAAAGAAGACTAGAAAAGTTAAGCGAAAAAGAAGGTATAGATAGCGGGCATCAATTTGAAAAATTAAAAAGACGAGAAAAATAATGATAAACAACATATTATAGAATAAAACATCGACCTGAATTTACATTTCAAGTTGATGTTTTATTTTATTATTTAAAATAAACTGGTGTAGCTACTGCATATAATACTTCATTTATTAGCTTACTACCATCTGAACTTAAATCTGAATTCTTTAATGTTCCTTCTAATTCATATCCACAACGCTCGATAGTTTCTATACTTTTAGTGTTTTGAACATCTATATAAGCTTCAATTCTAACAAAGCCATGTTCTTCAACTAAATATTTTGTAACATATTTTATAGCTTCAGTAGCAAATCCTTTTCCTAAACCAGAATTAACCATCCAATAGCCAATTTCACATGAGGGTAATCTTAAATTAATATCTTGTAAAACGATTGATCCAACGAAAGTTTCAGTTTCTTTATCGAAAATAAAATATCTTAAAAATTGTTTATTTAAGTTTATATCAGTAGTTTTATTAATAAAATCTGTAACTTTAAAATCGTCAAAATTATGATTAAAAAAGGAAACCCATTCTTTTAAGCGGTCAACTGAATTAAGCATGCCTTGTTTAATAGTATCTTTATATGTATAAACACGTTCTCCAGCTAGTAAAAATAAACGATCAGTTTCTAGCTTTAAATCAAATTTTATGTTGTGACTCATAATAATGCTCCTATCTGATTCAATTTTTCTTATTTCTATAGTATATCAACTATAACATTATCTATATGAGCAAAAATAATATTTTTTAATATTTGTTGTTGACCCTTACGTTACGTTAGACTTTATAGTAATAAGTAGGAGGAGGTCAGAGAAATGGAAATGACTGTAAAAGAAGTTGCAGATTTAGTAGGAATAAGCGTGCGCACGCTCCATCATTACGACTCAATAAACTTATTAAAACCAGATAGTACAACTGAAGCTGGGTACAGGTTATATAACGATAAAAGTCTCGAAAAATTACAGCAAATTCTATTTTTTAAAGAACTAAATTTTCCTCTCAAAAAAATAAAAGAAATTCTCAATGATCCATCATTCGATACAAAAGAAGCATTAAGGTTACACAAAGAAATGCTTTTAGAAAAAAGATTACGTATAGACAAAATGATAGAAACCATTGATAAAACAAATCTACATTTAAAAGGAGAGATTAATATGACAAAAGAAGAAAGATTCGAAGGTTTTGATTTTAGTCAAAATCCTTATGAACAAGAAGCTAAAGAAAAGTGGGGCGAAAAGACAGTTGATAAAGCTAATGAACAATTAGCAAATATGCCTAAGCAAGAAAGATTCGAAAAAGAAGATGAAATGAATACTATATTTAGAGAACTAGCTTCAGTTAATGATAAAGAAAAATCACCAGCATCAAAAGAAGCACAACAACTTATTCAAAATTGGTATGATTTCTTAAATGATAACATCAATTATGAGTATTCATTAGAAATATTTAAAGGTTTAGGTGAAATGTATGTAGCTGACGAACGTTTTACTAAGAATATAAACCGATTTGGTGATGGATTAGCACAATTTATGCATGAAGCTATTAATATATATGTAGAAAATCATCAATAAGAGAAACACCAATGAGTTAATCGGAATAATTACGATTTAAACCCATTGGTGTTTTATATTATGTTTATGTTATTGTAGCTTAATATTAAATTTTAAGGAGAATCATAATGATATACATACTTAGACATTGCAAAGCTATCGGTCAAGATAAACATGCAAATTTAACTGAAGATGGCCAATTATGTGCAGAACAATTAGTACAAGTATTAGCAAACCTTAATATTGATCAAATATACATTAGTAATATGAAGCGTACATATGAAACAATCAAACCATATATAAGTAAATATCAAGTAAATGTTATTACAGATTCAAGGCTCAATGAACGTCAATTAAGCGACATATCATTAGATAATTGGTTAAATGAGCTTAAATACACATTTAAAGACTTTGATTATCGTATACATAATGGCGAATCAAGTTCAGAAGCTCAAAAAAGAATTTTAAGCGTATATGAATCCATTAATCAATCATATAACAGCTTAATCGTTACACACGGTAATATAATGACATTGCTATTAAATCATTTTAATCACGAGATTGGATTTGAAGAATGGAAAGCATTAAAAAATCCAGATTTATATAGCATAGATAAATATAACAACGTTAAACATATAAGTATGTCGTTAAACGAATAGAAAAGGGTCCCCTAATCACAATATACGTAACTTCCTATAATATATATTATGTAAACTAATAACTAGAAAATCATATTCTTAATATGAATATCTGTGTTTATTGCGTTTTTATATAGTTTTAACTCGATACTTAATATTATCAATTCTCATTCATTTAACTCATGCAATTATTAAACTTATGATTATAGAAATTACAACCATTACGACACTCCAAATTATTGATGCTTTTCCTGATAATCTGCTTGTTTCATATAACAAGATTGCTATTAAATATCCTTCTATTAATATTCCGAGATCAAATACGCCTAGATAAATGTTGTCTTGGTCAAATACTGCTAAGCTCGTTATTGAATATTGTTCCGGATCCAGCTTGAATAATGCTTGTATGCTTACTACAATTAAATCAATGATTGTAAAGAGCAATGTGATAAGTGTTGTCGCTGTAAACAAGCTTGATACTTTTACATCTGATTTCATTAATTTAGAAATGATTAAAAATATAATAGATGACATTACAATGCCTAAAATAACGCTTAATCCCGGAATTATGTATTCTAGTACTTTAACAAAATTTGTTAACATTTCATTATTTGGATCACTTATACCTTGTTCTTCAGTTAATGTGCCTGATTCTGATGTTGTCGACATCAATATCCATACTATGATTAATTCTAATACAATACTTAAAATCATGTTTACTAGCCACTTTGGTTTTTCTCTAAATTTATAAAAATTTTCAGCTAAAATCCCCCTATTTAAATAAATTTATATTTATATAATATCACCATTTGCCTCGAATTCCATATATTTTTTTACAATATATGTTATTATTTTGGGGTAGACATTTTTAATATAGGAGTGAAAAATTTTGAAGAAGAAACTCATTTGGATAATCGGTATCATCGTTATTCTCTTATTAGTCTTGACTGCATATATTGTAAAACAGACTAGTAATGATAATGACAAGAAAAGTGACGGTTATGATACATATCAAGTTAAGGAAGAATCGCCTTTAAACATTTCTGGGAAAGCTTCCCCATCTAAAATAAAAACATATAATAACAATGATCAGTTAGGTGATTTAGTGAGTACTTTGGTTGAAGACGGAGAAAAAGTAAAGCAAGGCGATACTTTAATCAACTACAATATCAACGATCAAAAAAGACAGGACTTATCAAGTAAGGTTAACGACGCGCAAAATGTAGTTAATCAAGACTATCAAAATATTAATCAGCAACCGAACAACAACGATTTACAAAAGAAGTTAAATCAAGATTTAAACGCATTGAATGAAGCGCAAAAAGAACTATCTCAGTATACTAAACAAATTAATGATAGTACTTATGCATCATTTGACGGTGTAATTGAAATGGACAATGATACAGATGCTGCAAGCGGAGAATCTATATTAAAATTGATAGCAAATGAAACTCAAATTAAATCTTCTGTTTCTGAATTCGATGTGAACAAAATAAAAGTCGGAGATTCAGTTAACATCAAGGTTAATAGTACTGGCGAAAAAGGTCATGGTAAAATCACGAAAATATCTGAACTACCTAGTAACTATGAAGAAAAAGGTGCTACTGGTGCTAGTATGAGTCAAAGCAATAGCGAAGAAGGAAGTTCCCAGGCTTCAAATCCTGTGTCCAATAACCCTACTTTAAATAAGGACAACTCAAAATACCAAGTCACAATAGGAAAAATCGACTTACCTATTCGCAGTGGTTTTTCTACAGAAGCAGAAATCCCTATAGATGCTATTAAACTACCTAAGAGTGTATTAACTAGAAATAATGATGTTTTCGTATTAAACAAAGATAATAAAGTTGAAAAACGTCATCTTAATATCGAACGTCAAAATGGTGAAATATTTGTTAAAAAAGGTCTTAAAAAAGGAGAAAAACTGATTGTTTCACCTAAAAAATCATTAAATAATGGTGATAAAGTTGAGGTATCCTCATGATTAATTTAGTAAATGTTAATCGACACTTTAAGAATGGCGAAGAAACAAACCATATTTTGAAAGATATTAATATTTCGATTGATACTGGTGAGTTTATTGCAATAATGGGACCTTCTGGTTCAGGAAAAAGTACATTGATTAATATTTTAGGCTTTATAGATCGAGGCTATACTGGTGAATATTTATTTAATCAAGAAAACTACCAAAATGTTTCGGATAATAAGCTTGCTGCTGTAAGAAATAAAACAGTCGGATTTGTCTTTCAAAACTTTAAATTAATACAAAATAATACGATATTAGAAAATGTGAGCATCCCCCTACTTTATTCAGGTATGTCCACAAAAGAAAGAAAGCGTCATGTAGAATCCGTTTTAAGAGAAGTTGGCATTGAAGATAAAAAGAATTTAGTACCTAGTAAATTATCAGGTGGGCAACAACAACGTGTTGCTATAGCACGTTCGATTGTAAACCAACCGAAATTTATTATTGCCGATGAACCTACCGGCGCACTAGATTCTCAAACATCTAAAGATATTATGGATTTATTCGTACGGTTAAATCGTGATAAAAACACAACTATGATTATCGTCACACATGACCGCAAAGTTGCAGAACAAGCAGATCGCATCATACACATTTTAGATGGTCGTGTTCAACGAGAAGAGGTGGTTGAATGAAAAACTTACCTAACATTATATCAATATCTCTTAAATCGATTATGAAAAATAAACGTCGGAATATCTTCACGATGATTGGTATCATTATTGGTATCGCTGCAGTAATAACAATCATGTCATTAGGTAATGGCTTTAAAAAAACAGCTTCAGAAGAATTCGAAGATACTGGTGCAAGTAAAGGCCAAGCAGTGATAAGCTATATGCCTAGTAATCCAGATAACGCCACTAAAAATCCTTTTGATAAAGAAGATATGGATATGGTAAGACAAATTAAAGGCGTTAAAAGCGTGAAAATTAAAGAAGACAAAAATCAAAGTTATTCAGCGAAATTAACAAATGCTCAAAAACAACAAAACGTTAACATTATTAAAAAAGAACAGTTTTCAAATACAACAGAAGGTCACGGATTTTCGAAAACAGATAATGAATTAAATGAAAAAGTTGTCACGGTAGATAAAACAATAGCGAAAGAAGTATTTAATAATGACGCTATAGGACAAACATTATTCATTGATGATCAAGGCTTTAAAATAGTCGGCATTGCTAATGATGAAATGAATGATTCAGCAGTGCATATGCCTAGCCAAACATTTAGTAAATACATGGGTAACTTAAATCAAAAGTTTCCAGAACTTGAGATTAAAGTAAACGATGATAGCGAAAAGAAAGAAATAGCGAATAAAGCTGCTAAACAATTAAATAAAAGCGGTTCTGGTAGTAGCGATGGCAATTACGAATATACAGACTTAGAAGAAGTTATGAAAAGCATTACACAAGTATTCGATGCCATTACGTACTTCGTAGCTGCAGTAGCTGGTATCTCCCTATTCATTGCAGGTATCGGTGTAATGAATGTGATGTATATTTCAGTAGCAGAACGAACAGAAGAAATCGCAATTAGAAGAGCATTTGGTGCCAAAGGAAGAGATATAGAAGTACAATTCTTAGTTGAAAGTATTGTATTATGTCTCATAGGCGGAATTATAGGATTGATACTCGGTATATTAATATCAAAACTAGTAGAAGCAGTAACACCTGATATGGTACAAAGTGTTGTCAGTCTAGGATCCGTAATTTTAGCAGTTGGCGTATCAACATTAATCGGAATAGTATTCGGTTGGATACCAGCACGCTCAGCATCGAAAAAAGAATTAATAGACATTATTAAATAGAATTGAAACAGGTTGAGACATTTATTTATGCCTCAACCTGTTTTTTATATAATTTAGGCTATGAATGTCGCACGTGCACCTCGTCTTGCAACATTCAGACAAATTACGAGTTGTGACAATATGGTCACCCTTGTTGACACGTTTTACGAGTTGTGACAATATGGCTATCCTTATTGACACGTTTTATGAGTTGTGACAATATGGCTACCCTTGTTGACACGTTTTATGAGTTGTGACAATAAGACTATCCTTGTTGACACGTTTCGCAAGTTCTGACAATATGGCTATCCTTATTGACACGTTTTACTAGTTATGACAATATAACTATCCTTATTGACACGTTTTACAAGTTGTGACAATATGACTATCCTTATTGACACGTTTTATGAGTTGTGACAATATGACTATCCTTGTTGACACGTTTTGCGAGTTGTGACAATATGGCTACCCTTGTTGACACGTTTTGCGAGTTGTGACAATATGACTATCCTTGTTGACACGTTTCGCAAGTTGTGACAATATGACTATCCTTGTTGACACGTTTTACAAGTTGTGACAATAAGGACATTACACCTATAATGAAAGAAGCTGAGACATGTATCTATGTCCCAGCTTCTATATATTTTCTATCTTTTAATTTTTGAGCGTACTTTTTGTAATGTATTGTATAAGAAATACTTTTTCTTATTGATTGGTTTGTAGAAATCACCTATAAGTTCTTCGATTTGTACATTAAATCCTCGTTTGAATCGATATACACCGTAGTCTTCACTGTTTTCAGTAAAGTCTCCTGATAAACCGTAGAAGTTATATCTATCGAAGCCATTATCGAAACAATAGTTAATCATATACCAATGCATCATATATGGCCCCATGAAGTGATTGTATTTTTCGCTTGAACCACCTGAGAAATAGTTGATTTCATATGCGTTTTCAAAGAATACACCTGCAGAGAGATTTAATACTTCTCCATCTGTCTTCATTAACTCACTTGTTTCTAGTAATTCTTTTTGAGCATGGTCAATCTGTCTATCAGTTTCAGCGATTTTCTTAAGTTGCTTTTCTGATTTATTTTCTTTAGCCATCATTTGATCGCGTTTCGTTTCTAATTCAGTTAAGTTTTCTTGAGTAGATTGTATATATTCATTTAAATCTATATACGCTAATGGTACTAATGCTTTAGAACCGTATGTATTGATAAAGTTCATAAAGTATTCGTCTGTTTTAGATATAAAGCCTGCTCTCTCTTCAGTCTCTCTATATAATTTGAAGAATATATCTAATTCGTCTTCTTCTAGAAATCGAACTTTCACACCGTAGTTATGAGCTTTATTAACGTTACGTTTTCTCTGGCTATCGAACCCTTTTTTAACTTCTGCTAAAGTCTTGTCTTTTAAGTTTAGTACACCCATCCATCTTACTTGGCTTGATGGATCATATTGTGTAGTAAAACCATGGTGTTGATATCCTAATGATTTTATTAAGTCGACAATTTGGTCGTTCGGGCCATCTTCTTTTATTGGATTAAGGTCTTTATCATAGATGTTATAAATCCAGTAAGGGTCTACTTTAACATATAAACATTGATGTTGTTTTAAATATTTTTCAAGCGATTTAAAATAGTATTCTACTAATTGTAAATCACTGTAATCCATCACTGGACCACGGTTTGAATAATAAACATAACTGCCTAATGTTGGTATTTTAGAGAACAAACTTGCTGCAACAACTTGGTTGCTCTCATCTTTAACACCTAATAATACGACTTGGAAGCCATCATTTTCTCTTGTTTTGATATTTTCTTTCACTTGGAAATAATGACATTCATATTGACTATCAGATACAAAATCGTCGTATTCAGTAACGGTTAATTCTGTAAATTTCATATTATCTAAATTCCTCTCTTACTGAAAATCGTTTATTTTTTTAATACTTTTTTTAACACTTTATAAGCGGTATATGCTGGTTTATTAATTGGTTTCACAAAGTCACCAATGTATTCATAAACATCTGCATTATAACCCTTTTTAAATTTAATAACGCCAGCATCTGGTGCATCTTCAGAGAAATCTCCACTAATTCCATAGAAGTTGTAGCGATTAATATTGTGTTCTAATGCGTATTTAATCATTTCCCATTGTATTGCATAACTTCCTGCAAAATGACGATATTCATTTGATGAACCGCCTGCATAGTAAACAACTTCGAATGGATTAATGATGAAGAATCCTGCTGCGATTGGTAAAGTATCACCGTGCTCTGCCTGTAATTGTTTAGCTTCGTCTAATTTAGCTTCGTTAGCTTCTCTTTGCTGTTTCAAGTTATTAATTTTATTGATTGCTTTTTGATTGTCTGGTTTCTTTTCTAATTCTTTTTCAGCTTTTTCAATTTCTTTATTATGTTCCTCAAAGTCTTTTTCTAATTGAGGTATATACGTTTCGAAATCTATATATGCTAACGGTATTTTAACATTGTCAAAGTATTTTAATCTGTTGTAGTAGAAGTCGTCACCGCGGTCGTCGAAATCTTTCTTCTCTGTTGTATCTTCCATAAACCTTCTAAATATAGGCATTTCATCTTTAGTTAAAAAGCGAACTTTAACACCATTTTTTTGAACTTTTTTAGTGTTACGTTTTCTCAAGTTATCCATGTTTTTAATTAATGACTTTTCGTCCATACCTTCTAAGTCCAGTACAGAATGCCATCTAATTTGATGTATTGGGTGGAAACCAGTTGTAAAACCTTGATGTTCATATCCTAAAGATTCAAATTGCTGAATTAAATTATCACGTTCAAAGCTCTTTAGAACGTTACCGTCATGATCTCTTAATTGATATGGTAAATAAGGATCAATTCTAAAGAATAATGCTTTGTTCTTTTTTAAATACGGTACGATTTTTTTAAAAAAGAAGTCAACAAGTTCTTTATTATCAAAGTCCATTACTGGCCCTCGATTCGAATAAAAATAATTAAACTTTTTCATTACTGGCACACTTGTAAGCAAACATGCAGCCAACACCTCATCTTGGTCATTCTTTACACCAACTAAATGTGTTGAAGTGCCCTCTGATGTCTTTAGTTCATAGTTACCCACTGTCTGAGTAAAATGAGCATATGGCATGTTATTAGTAAATGTTTCAAATTCACCAGTCGTTAAATTTGTAAATTTCATTTATACAATACTCCCAATCTAATATTTATGTATTTAATACAATTATACATTATTTTACCTTTATTCTAAAACAATACTCATTACTATACCATTATTTTACTTCGCACTATAGAGTTTTATGACACAAATGTATAACTAATTGGTTATGAATAAAAAGGAGTAGAACTTAACTTTATACATTTACACGTTAGAGATCTTCTAAAACAAACAGAGCTGAGACATTTATGTATGTCCCAGCCTGCTTTTTCCATCACTTTATTATTTTAAAACATTTACAATTTTTTCTGCTACTTCTTCACTTGAATTAGGATTTTGTCCGGTTACAAAGTTACGATCTACTACTGTATGTGAGTCGAAATCACTACCTTTGACGAATCTTGCACCTTGTTTTTCTAGTTCAGTTTGTAATAAGAATGGAACGTCTTTTTCTAATCCCATTGATTGTTCTTCACTATCTGTGAACGATGTTAATTTAACGTCATTAACTAAATAATCGCCACCAGGTAGTTTGGCACCAATAAATGCGCTTGGTCCATGACAAACTGAACCAATCACCTTATTTTTCTCTTTATAATAAGCTAACATATTCTCTAAATCAGGATTGTTAGGGAAATCAAATACTGTCCCGTGACCACCTGGTAAGAATATGCCATCATAATTTTCAAATACGATATCTTTAATTCCGTAAGTTTGTTGAAGTTTTTCTAAAACATCATGATATTCTTTCGTTTCATCATTTTGTGTTGAATTTGGATCGATTGGCACACTACCACCACTAACTGATGCGATGTCCACTTCTATTCCATTTTTGATGAAAACTTTGTAAGGAATTGCTGCTTCTTCTAGCCATAATCCAGTTGGTTTACCATCTTTAAATTGAGATGTATTTGTTACAACCATAAGTAATTTTTTGCTCATTAGAAACACTCCTTTTCTTTTGTTACATCCGATTATACATGATGTTAACTTCTATTTCTTGTTTGAAGGGTTTGTAAACTTTATTTTTCGTCTAAAGCATTTCTAATAGACTTTATATATTCGATTGTATCCGTAGTTGGATCTTGTTCTAACCTTTTTACGATTTCACTACCTATAACAACCCCATCGCTAAACGATTTAATTTCTTTAACATGTTCCTCTGTTTTAATACCAAATCCACAAACAACAGGTACTTGAGAATGTTGTTGTATAAATTTTATTTTATCTTTAAGTGATTCATGGAATCCTCTACCATCACCTGTAGTTGCGTTCATCGTAACTGTGTAAATAAAACCTTCTGCATGTTCTGCAATTTGTTTAATTCGTTCATCACTTGATGTCATCGCAATTAAAGGTATTAATTTCACATTTGTTTTTGCTAATTTTTCTTTGAATCGTTGACCCAATTCAAATGGTAAGTCTGGAATAATTAATCCATATACATTAGCTTCATCTATACGCTCGATGAAACGTTCTACACCATAAGCATCAATTAAATTATAATAAGTCATAAATAGATATGGTGTATGTATGTCGTTTTTATGTTCGATTAATTCATCGATGATTTTATTTACATTCATACCTTGTTTAATTGCCTCTTGGCCAGCTTTCATAATTGTTGGTCCATCTGCTACAGGATCAGAAAATGGCAATCCTATTTCAATGTAGTTAGCACCATACTTATCCATTAGTTTCACATTTTCAATAAAATCTTTGTTAGCCATTATATATGGTATAAATAATTTACTCATTTTGTTCACCCTCTTGATTTTGCATATATTTTCTAATCGTTTCCATATCTTTATCACCACGTCCTGAAACTGTGACAACAATAATTTCATCTTTATCCATAGTTGGAGCTAGTTTTTCCACGTAACTTAACGCGTGAGCACTTTCGATTGCTGGAATAATGCCTTCAAGTTGAGTGAATTTAATCAATGAATCCATCGCTTCTTTATCACTTGCATTCGGATATTCTACTCGACCAATATTGTTATAATAACTATGCTCTGGTCCTACACCAGGGTAATCAAGCCCTGCTGAAATAGAGTGCGCTAATTCTATTTGTCCATTTTCATCTTGTACGAGATACATTCTTGAGCCATGTAGTACACCAGGCTTACCTTTGTTGATTGCAAGTGCGTGTTTCTTAGTATCGACACCTTTACCTGCAGCTTCTACACCATACAATTTAACTTCTTCGTCATTAACGAACGGATAGAATGTTCCAATTGCATTTGAACCTCCCCCTATACAAGCTACAACTGCATCAGGTAAACGAGATTCTTTCTCTAAAATTTGCGTTTTAATCTCTTTACCAATAACGCTTTGTAAGTCTCTTACTATAGTAGGAAATGGATGTGGTCCTAATGCTGAGCCAAGTAAATAATGTGTATCTTCAACGTTTGAAACCCAATATTGTAAAGCTTTGTTAACAGCATCTGATAAAGTACCTTGACCATCAGTAACAGGTACCACTTTAGCACCTAGTAGTTCCATTCTAAATACGTTTAACGCTTGGCGTTCAATATCTTCTTCACCCATAAATACTATAAGTTCCATGTCAAACAAAGCAGCGATTGTGGCGCTTGCCACACCGTGTTGTCCTGCACCTGTTTCTGCAACTAATTTTCTTTTGCCCATTTTTTGAGCGATTAAAGCTTGTCCTAATGCGTTATTAATTTTATGAGCACCAGTATGGTTTAAATCTTCTCTTTTTAAATAAATTTTTGCGCCACCTAATGCTTCTGTATATCTTTTTGCATAAGTTAAAGGTGTTTCTCGACCTACATAATCTTTTAAATAAGCATTCAATGTTTTATGAAATTCTGGATCATTTTTTAATTTTTGATAAGTTTCATTTAATTCTTGAATTGCTGGCATTAGTGTTTCTGGTACATATTGCCCACCAAATTCACCAAAAAATCCTAAATCGTCAGCTTCTAATTGTATTTCATCAGCCATTTTTATCATCCCTTCAATTGTGTTAATAATGTTTTAATTTTTGAGTTGTCTTTTTTACCTTCTGTTTCAATGCCGCTAGATATGTCATACCCTATATTAGATAATTCACGTTTTTCAATTTGTTGTATCTTTTCTAAATCTAAACCACCAGCTATTAAATATGGCACATCTTCTATATGCTCCAATATAGACCAATCATAAGATTTTCCTGTTCCACCATAATCTTTCGAAGGTGTATCAATTAAAAATAAATCAACTTGTTCTTTAAATAATTGAATATTGTCTTCTAAAGAATCATTGGCTGGCAATGCTTTAAAAATTTTTATATTTGGATATTTTATTTTCACTTTTTCAATGAAATCAACTGTTTCATCACCATGAAATTGTATTGTGTTTATGGAAGTACTTTCTACTAATGCTTCTATATCTTTAATTATTGGATTCACAACAATTGCGACTTTATCGACTTTATCATCGATATCTTTACTTAAAGTGCTAATTTCTTCCACCGTTACATAGCGTTTACTTTTAGGAAAAGTGATAAAACCTATTGCATCAGCTTGATATTTAACAGCTGTTTCGATGTCCGATTTCTCTTTAAAGCCACAACATTTAATGTACATCCTGTTCACCCCTTTTTAACACTCGAATACTTGGTAGAAATGTTTCTAAATCTGGATGTTTCATTAAAGTTTCGCCGATAAGTGCGCCGTCTACACCACTTTTTGTAATTTCTACTATATCTTCTTCAGTGCGTATACCACTTTCAGAGATATACGTTACACCTTGTTTCTTCGTAGTTAATATTTCATTTGTATGTTTAACATCCGTTACAAAACGTTTTAAATCTCTATTGTTCACACCGATTAACTCGGCATTTGTTTTATGAGCAATTGCTAATTCTTCTTTATCATGTACTTCTACTAATACTTCTAAACCTTTTTGTGTCGCATATTCATATAAATCTTTCAATTGTGTTTCCGTTAATATATTAACGATTAGTAAGATAATAGAAGCACCTACTTGATGAGCTAAGTCTATTTGTCTTTTATCGATTATAAAATCTTTACACAATACTGGTAATGTTGTTTTAGTTGTTAAGCTTTGTAAACGTTCATAACTGCCATCAAAATACTTTTCATCTGTCAAAATAGAAATTGCTGAGGCACCATATTGTTCATACAATTTAATTTGTGTAGCCATATCTCTTTTAGGTATGTCTGAAACTGTTGGACTTTTTGCTTTTAATTCTGCAATGATATTCAATCTATCGTCTGTTTTTACACGATTTAAAAATGTTGTTTTATGTTGTACGTCTACTTTTTCTAATTCTTCCATCTTTGTTTCATAATAATTTGTAGCTAGTAATGATTTTTTATATTCAACGATTTCATCCAATATTGTCATATACTTGTCCTCCTACTTGATCTAGTATAGCTAGCGCTTCTTTGTTATCGATAATACTTTGAGATTTTTCTATACCTTCTTCAATCGTTTCAACTACTCCACCAATATATAATGCAAGTGCAGCGTTTAATACGACTACATCTCTTTTAGGACCATTGTCTTGACCTGATAAGATATTTAACGTGATATGTTTATTTTCTTCAGCTGTTCCACCTTTTAAAGCATCGTTTGATGCAGCTTGTAAACCAAAGTCTTCTGCGTTTATCGTATAATTTTTGATGCCTTCTTCTTGTGAAATTTCATAAATAATATTATCTCCAGATAAAGTTGCTTCATCCATTCCACCAGCACCATGTAGTACAATTGCACGTTTGCGACCTAATTTATATAGTGCTTCTGCAATAGTAGATAATTTTGATTCATCATATACACCCATCACTTGATAATCTAATTTGTAAGGATGAATCATTGGACCAATTAAATTAAAAGTAGTTGGTGTTGTGATTGTTTTTCTTACTGGTTGCACAGTTTTCATAATCGGATATGTTTCAGTAGCACTTAAAAAAGCTAAGTTTGTATCATTAACTCTTTTAGTTGCTTCATTAATTGGTGTCGTTTGAATATTTAACGCAGATAATATATCAATGCTACCCGTTTTAGATGTGATACTTTTATTACCGTGCTTCAATACTTTCAATCCAGCTGCAGCTACAACAAATGAAGCGGTAGTCGATATATTGAAACTACCTGAATGATCGCCACCTGTGCCACAAACACAAATGCTGTCTTCTATATATGGTCTATTTTGATAAGTTGTAGCTATAAGGTTTTCTGTTAAATAAGATAATTCATCAGATGTTTCACCTTTCATGCTAAGCGCAACTAAGTGAGCAACTTTCAATGAAACATCTTCTGTTTCATTCATCATTAATTGCACAAAAGATTTCATTTCTTGTTGATCTAAATTACGATATTGGATGAGTTGTTTTAATGTGTTCATTTTGTGCACCTTCCTTTGTTATATTTACAAATGTATTAATTATTTTATCTCCATTATCAGATGCAAATGATTCTGGATGATATTGTATTCCGAAATGCGGGTTAATTTGATGTTCAAACGACTGTATTGCATCGGGTGTTCTTCCTGTTATTTTTAAGCAATTAGGAAAAGATTTTTCATCACTTATGAGCGAATGATATCTCATAATATTAAAACCAGTTTCACATCCTTGATACAGTTTGGATGATTCTACAAAATCAATTTGGTCTACTTTGCCATGTTTTACTTTTTCTCCTACAATTACTTCCCCACCGTAGTAACAAGTTAATGCTTGTGCGCCTAAACAAATACCTAGTATTGGTACGTCATGATATGCTTTAATAATTTTATTTAAATGATTTGTATCTAACGGATGACCAGGACCCGGTGATATTACTAAACCGTCTATTTCCAGATCTAATGGTGCTTCATCCGGATGATGAATGATAACTTCATCATATTGCTTTATTAAATTGACTAAGTTATAAGTAAATGAATCATAATTATCTATTACTAATATCATGGCGATACCTCCAATAAACTTTTAGCTTTTATCTTCGTTTCTTGTAATTCTTTTTGTGGTACAGAATCATAAACTACACCGCATCCTGCTTCTACATTGATATACTCTGAATCAACAACCATCGTTCGAATTGTTAAAGCAAAGTCTAAATCATGATTACAATTTATATAACCAACGCCACCAGCGTATATACCTCTTTTTTGTTTTCTCGTTTCGTATATACGCGTTATAGCTCGCGTCTTCGGTGCACCTGAAACTGTGCCAGCTGGGAGTAAAGCTGTAATCATTTGAAGCGGCGTTACTTCCGCCTTAATTTCTCCTTCAACTATTGTCACAATGTGCATGACATGCTCAAATCTTTCAACTGTCATAAGTTTCGGCATATGGACTGAACCAGTTTTTGCTATTATGTTTAAATCATTTCTACCTAAATCAACAAGCATACGGTGTTCTGATAATTCTTTTTCATCGTTGATTAAAGCTTGTTCATTTGCTAAATCTTCTTCTTCTGTCTTTCCTCTTTTGTTAGTGCCTGCAATAGGATTTGTTGTAATAATTTTTCCTTCTTTTTTTATGAAACTTTCTGGTGAAGAACCTATAATCGTTCTTTCTTCATCATCGATGTAATACATATAAGGACTTGGATTTTGTCGTTTTAAATTTTTATACATCTGTAATTTCAAAGTGTCTTTATTTTCATTTTCAAAAAAGTGTTTATATTTATAAATACGAGAAGGAACAACTTGGAACATATCGCCTTTACTAATTAACGTTTTATAATATGAAACTTCTTCCATAAAAGCTTCTTCAGAAATATTCGTTTCTAAATCACCTTTTTTATGATGATTAATTTTGTTTTCAAAAAGTTTAATATTTTGAAGCTCTTCTATCATGTTGTCTAATTCTTGATTCAATGCTTGTTCGTTTCCATTACTGAAAAGGTTACTCGTTATAACAAATAAATCTTCTTTAAAATGATCAAATACATATACTGATTCAACTAGGTTAAATGAAGCGTCTGGATATTCAGATGAAACTTCTATACTTTTTAAAATTTTATTTTGATATCTAATTAAGTCGAAGCTACAATAACCAATCATTCCTGAAACAAATGGTAAATGTTTAAGTGGTTCTGGAATATTATCTGCTTTCATTTCATTAATAAATTGTTCTAATGCTTCATAAGGTCCATCATGTGTAACCGATTCTTGTCCGTTTATATTTATTTGAAAATACTCATCAAAAAGGTTCACTTTACCGATTGCATCAAAAGCTACAATTGAAAATCTACCTTTCATTTGATTCGTACTCGCACTTTCTAATATCATTTTCTTCTTATCAATTTGTCCTAATGTTTCTGGTGTAACATCAGCATTTAATCTTTTATATTTTATGTTCATCCTCTTTACCTCCTAAATAAAAAAACCGCGCAACAACATCCTATACAACAGGACGCTTTTGCGCGGTACCACCTTCATTAATAAGTTAACACTTATTCACTCATTCTATATTTAGCTTTAACTACATGATCCCCAATTCTAAATTTAAGTGTGTTAGTTTCCATCAACCACTAACTTTCTTTAACTACATTCTTAAATTTATACTTATGACCACTGATATTTTTCTATACAAAAAAGACACCACAGTAACGCATTCTGTAAGGACGCGTTACCGTGGTGCCACCTTAGTTAACATTCATTTTCATGTTCACTTTAAAAATCACATTAAATTTTATAATTTAAAAGCCCAATTCTCTCACTGTGTGCAGTGCTAATTTACATCAACCATTAGCTTTCTGATTGCTACTAACATCACGAGATACTTATCTTTCAAATTCCGACAATTGCTTATCGGATTAATTTAAATACACTATACGAGATAATTTTTTTAAAGTCAACCCTTAATATTTAAATTAACTGTTAATTTCGGATAAGCAATAAGCTCTTAATAACTTTTCACTTTCTAAAATAGAATCTTCGTGTGTACGTTCTAAAGCGTGAGAAGACTCTATTCCAGGGCCAAATAACCCGTGACGAATATCTGCTCCAGCACGTAAAGCTGCTGATGCATCTGATGCATAATATGGATAAATATCTAATTTATATTTAATATCATTTTCTTTGCATAAATCAACAAAATGATTTCTTAATCCAACATGATATGGCCCAGAACCATCTTTTACACAAATGGATACTGTATATTCATCTGAAGCTTGTCCATCTCCTAGAGCACCCATATCAAATGCTATTAATTCAACGACTTTATCAGTAATATTTGAGTTTGCACCATAGCCTATTTCTTCGTTATTTGAAATATAAAATTGAGTCGTATGTGGTAATTCGACATTTTCTTCTTTTAAATATTTTAAAAATTGAATAATCATCGCGACGCTTGCTTTGTCATCAAGGTGTCTAGATTTAACAAATCCTGAAGCAGTATGTTCAAAGCGAGGTTCAAAGCTAACAGAATCACCAATCTCAATCCCTAAATTTCTAGTGTCATCTGCTGAAAATACTTTTTCATCTATTCTTACTTCCATATGCTCAGCATCTCGAGGGATTTCAGTATTATTTTTATAAACGTGAACGCTTGTTTCATGTAAACATATTGTGCCTGATATTTCTAATCCACTTTGTGTCGTAATTGTACAATATTCCCCTTCGATAGCATTCCAACTAAATCCACCTATTAAATCTAATTTTAATCGGCCGTCTTCTTTTATATCTTTTACAATCGCACCGAGTGTATCAACATGTGCAGTAATAACACGTTGTTTATCATCATTTTTACCAGGTACATTAATTAATAATCCACCTTTATGTGTTAAACTTGTTTCATAATTAAGTGCTTCAGCGAATTTTTGGCAATATTCAATTGCTGGATCTGCAAAACCTGATGGACTATTAATATTAACAAGTTCTTTAATTGTTACGATTGTATCATTTACATTGATTGTCATTTTCTCCACTCCCTACTTATTTCATATTAATTAATATTTTAAACTTTTATAGAAATAAATCAATAACACTTGCTTTCATACACTAACTTGCTTTAAACTATTAAAGTATTGGAGGGATTTTATGCAACGTATATTTATAGTAGGACTAGGTTTAATTGGAGGAAGTTTAATACAAAATATTAAATTTCATCATCCACACATACATATAACAGGTTTTGACTGTTTTGATAAATTTTCAGAGATTGCCTACTCTATGGGCATCATTGACGAAGTTGCACATGATTTTGATTCAGCTGCAAGTGAAGCTGACTTAATTATTTTGGCAACACCCGTTCAACAATCAATAGAGTACAGTAAAAGATTATTAAACATTGATACGAAACCTGGCCTTATCGTCACAGATACAGGCAGTACAAAACTTGGTTTAAGTACACTTGAATCAAAATTATTAAATAAAGATGTTCATTTAATTGGCGGACATCCTATGGCAGGTAGTCATAAATCTGGTGTTGTAAACGCTAAGAAACACCTATTTGAAAATGCTTATTATGTCTTGATATATGACCAAGTTGAGAATGAAGCGGCTCATAGTGAAGTTAAACATTTATTAGAACCAACTAAAGCAAAATTTATTAAGATGTCTGCAAAAGAGCATGATTATGTTACCGGCGTAGTTAGTCATTTCCCTCATATTATCGCTTCTAGCCTTATTCATATGAATGAAGAAAATACACAAGTTTCAGAATATGTAAAAACGCTAGCTGCCGGAGGTTTTCGTGATATTACTCGCATAGCGAGTAGCAATGCGGATATGTGGAGAGATATTACTTTAGAAAATAAAGACCATCTTGTAACGTTAATGAATAATTGGATTGAACAAATGGAACAGACGAAAGAAGTTATCGAAGAAGGAAATCCAAGTTTAATTCGTGACTTTTTCCAATCTGCAAAAGAATATCGTGACAACTTGCCTGTTAAAGAACAAGGTGCCTTGACTTCTACTTTTGATTTATACGTAGATATCCCAGATAAACCAGGTATGATCAGTGAAGTTACGAGAATTTTAGGTCAACAGCATATTTCCATTACGAACATTAGAATTTTAGAAATTAGAGAAGATATCATGGGTGCATTGCGACTTAGTTTTAAATCAAATAATGATCGTGATAGAGCTATAGAAGCATTGAATACTTTCGATACATATACTTTGTAATGGGCGATATTAAATTTTGATGATATAATATCACTATTGTATTGAAAGGGAAGATGACTGTGAAACTTAAACAAATCAGTAAGAATGTATATATATTACCTTTTGATAGTCATAGAGATAGACCTAATTTAGGATATATACATGGAGAAAAATATAGCATGTTAATAGATACAGGTAATTCGCCTGCACATTTGACAGAAATGCTAAATGAAATAGAAAAACTTAATTTACCTCAACCGAAAGTAGCGTTAATTACGCATTGGCATTGGGACCATACTTTTGCTATGCATGCATTTAATGGTATAACAATTGCAGAAAAAGAAACAGATTTAACATTAACTAAATTAAAACAATGGCAATGGACACCCGAAGCAATGGCAAAACGCTTAAACTCTGGTGAAGAATGTAAATTCTGTGATACACATATTAAAATCGAGTATGATGATATTTCAGAAATTAAAGTAGTTAATGCAGATATGACATTCGAAGATCATTGTTCATTTGATTTAGGTAATGTAACGCTAGAAGTACAACGCATTGTAAATCCCCATTCAGAAGACGGTGTAGTTGCTTATGTTCAAGAAGACAAAATATTGTTCGCTGGAGATGCCGATACCGGTGATTTCTACTTATTAGACGGTGGATACGACAAAGAAAAATACTATCATTATATTAAAACAGTAGAACAATATGACTATCAAACATATATTCATGGTCACCTAGAACCACTTAGTAAAGAAGGCATTAAAGAAGAACGATTAAATATAGAAGAAGAGTACTTATGAATAAAAACACAAATCTTAACTCAAAATAAATAAGCATATCACTTAACTGATTATTTCAGTTTGAAAGTGATATGCTTATTTTTTTATACAATCTACGATTTTGTTCGTGCATGCTTGCCTAGGGTATGGTTCGAGCCTATAGTCTCTCACTCATACTATTCCCTCAGGCATCAGCACTTTACAAATTCGTAGAAAATATCGCGCTAACGGGCTTGTTTAAAATTTCTTGCTCGTTAAAGGATTCGTCCTCTTCTTATTCACTACAAAGTTTGTGAAACTTGTTTAGTGTAATACATTGTATTAACAAGATACAGCATAATCATAAGTGTTACTGAGAAAAATTGATTATCATGTGAAGCCAATGAATATATAGATGCTAAAGCGATAATAACAATGATAATTTGTTGATTCAGTGAATATGTTTTTTGTAATGCTAGCAATGTAATATACTGTTCACCACTATCCATCATATTTATAAGTTTTTCGTTCAACTTTTTATCGCCTGGCTTTGGATAATTACGTTCTGGATATAATTTTCTCATGGCAGACATGTGCATATATGCTAATGGTGCTGTTACAAATAGTGTTACTACTACCATTAACGTAGATAAAATACTTACTTCTTCTGCCACATTTATCGCTATATTTAAAATAGATAAACCAATTGCAGTATTAATACCTAAAATGACTGGAGCTAAAATTAACGTTCGCTCAATCTGCATTTCTATTTCATCTTCATTATCAATATTTGTTTCTGTTTCTCTTAATCTTTGTGCTTTTTTATATACATTAAGTAGAGCGATTACTAGAATAATATATATAATAGCCAACACTACACTTGTTATATCTGTTTGCATTTTTGATAATTTAAATTCAAACAGTTCATAATTATTGCTTAGTACAACCGATGTTAATCCACCTATAATACCGCCTATTATTAAATATAATAACAAGTTACCAAATAACATGATTTTACTCTTTTTCATAGTTCTTCCTCCTCGAATATGAAAACTTCTTCAACGTTTTCTTTCAGTATTCTAGCTATTCTTACAGCAGTCAGTATTGATGGCATAAAATTATTACGTTCTATTAATGAAACAGTTTGTCTAGAAATACCTGCTTTTTTAGCAAGCTCCGTCTGGTTATAACCCTCACGTGCTCTTAATTCTTTTACTCTATTCTTCATTAAACCACCTACCTACGACATCTAATATACATTATTATAGTCATTTTGACAAGTATATTAGTCAAAATGACCACTTTTATATACAAAAAGAGGATGAGACATAAAGATGTCTCACCCTTTCAACTCTTATTGGATTTTCTTCTTCGTTAATCCAACTAACCACACTCTTATTGGATTTTCTTACTCATTAATCCAACTACACACCTTCTTATTGGATTTTCTAATTCATTAATCCAACTAACTACACTCTTATTGGATTTTCTACTTCGTTAATCCAACTAACCACACTCTTATTGGATTTTCTACTTCGTTAATCCAACTAACCACACTCTTATTGGATTTTCTACTTCGTTAATCCAACTAACCATACCTTTATTGGATTTTCTATGACATTAATCCAACTAACCACACTTTTATTGGATTTTCTATGACATTAATCCAACTACAATAAAAAACTATTACTATCCTTATATTTAACATTTTCATTTTATTACTTACGATAAATCAGTCGGAATATTTGTTCTGACTGTTGTTCTATTAAACTTTGTGCATTTTTAATAGCATATTCTAAACTAACTGGTTTTGTAGTAATACTGAATGCTGCTGTTAACCCTTGATTATGTAATTCTGATAAATCACTTTCTACAGAACCTCCTATTGCAATAACTGGAATATTATAATCAGAGGCTACTTTACAAATTCCTGAAATAACTTTTCCTCCTGCTGTTTGACCGTCAATTTTACCTTCTCCTGTAAATATATAGTCAAAGTTTTGCGTTCTTATAAGGTCGTGAAAATTCACAAAATCTATTACAAGTTCGATACCTCTTTCAATATTTGTATTCAAGAAAGCCATTAATCCACCAGCTGTTCCTCCAGCTGCACCAGCACCTTCTATTTCTTTAATAAAAATATTTTTATCTTTTTCAATGACATGAGCAAAATGATTCAAAGCATGATCTAATTCCATTACTTGTTCGTATGTAGCACCTTTTTGCGGTCCAAAAATATGGCTTGCACCTTGTTTGCCGACAAAAACATTCGTTACATCACAAGCAATATCAAAATGTGCATTTTTTAAATTTGTTAATACTTGAGACTCATCTATCGATTCAATATCTTTTAAATGTATGCCTCCAAATTTAATTTCTTGTTTGTTTTTATCTAAAAATCGATAACCTAATGCTTGTAATATCCCCACACCTGCATCATTCGTAGCACTTCCACCTAAACATATGATAAAGTGCTTTATTCCTTTTTCAAGAGCATCTTTAATGAGTAATCCTGTACCGTAAGTCGTTGTCACATAAGGATTTAATTCATCAGCCGACAGCAAATCAATACCAGAACTTGTCGCTAATTCAATTATCGCCGTTTGCCCATCACCTGTAATACCATAATCAGCTTTCATTTCTCTATTCAAGGAATCTCTACTATTAATAGTCTTTATTGTGCCATTTGTTGCTTGCACAAGGTTTATCATAGTACCTTCTCCACCATCAGCCATAGGTAGTAATTCAGTTTCTACTGTAGAATCAACTTTATGAATACCCGACTCAATTGCTTTAGCAGCATTTAAAGCATCAATACTTCCCTTAAAAGAATCGGGTGAAATTAAAACTTTCATTTTCGCACCTCATTTATATTCACTTTATATCTTATGATACATAAAATAATTAAAATTGTAACTTTGTTTAATAAAACGGGAAGAAAATTGGCAGTAATATCATTGAAATAATAATAGATAATATGATTAAAGGAATACCTGCGATAGCATAATCTTTAAATTTAAATCCACCGAGACCATACACCATTGTATTTGCTGGCATACCAATTGGTGTTGCAAATGCTAAAGATCCACCAATAACTGTTGCCTTTACTACAGCACTTGGATCTGCTCCCATACCATTTGCTATAGATAAACTAATTGGTACTAACAAAGCTGTTGTAGCAGTATTCGACATAAAGTTTGTCATCACTGCAGATAATACTAAAATTACAAATAACAATACATAGGGGGAAGGATTTTTACCAAGTGTATTTATTAATACATTAGCTATTTCTTTACCTGCTCCTGATACATCTATTCCTTTTGCTAAAGCAAGTGATCCAACAAATAGAAGTATTGTATTCATATCTATAGTTTTCATTGCTTTTTTCTCTGTTATAACTCTCGTTGCTACAAGTATTAATGCTCCAATCCATGCTGATATATATAATGGTATACCAATTTGTTTTTCAAATATCATTGCAATAACAGTTAAAATTAATACACCTAATGCTACAATTTGCTTCCATTTAGGTACATTTGAATAGTCAACTTGTTGTGCATATATAGAATCTTCATCCAGATCTGTCTCTTCTCTTTTTGGAAGTAACTTACGACCAATTATTGCGAAATATAAAATACCAATTATTAATATTGGTAATCCTACTTTTGCATATTCAAAAAAGCCAAAGCCTTCCCCTATTTTTTTTAATGACGACTGAGCAATCATATTACCTGGAGCACCAATCAAACTTAAATTTCCTCCCATCGCTGCTGCGAATACTAGAGGTAGTAATAAGGTAGAACGCGAAAATCCAGCTTTAGCTGCAATTCCAATAACAACAGGAATCAACACTGCTGCTGTTCCAGTATTAGATAATACCCCTGACATTAAACCTGTTATTAACATTACTGCTACAATTAATTGCTTTTCTGTTTTGGCGAATTTTGTAACGATGCCTCCTATTTGCTGAGCCATCCCAGTTTCAAAAAATGCTCCCCCTACTATAAACATCGCCATAAATAAAAGTACATTACTATCTACAAATCCTGCAAACGCCTCTTCTGCTGTTAGAACATCTGTTAAAACTAAACCTACTGCAACAATCATAGCAGTAATAGACAAGGGTATTTTCTCCCAAGCAAACATGATAATTGCAAATACTAAAAATATTAGCGTGATTATTGATGCATCCATAAATAAAATCCCCCTTCAAATTTATGTTAGCGTTTTCATTTTTTCTAATCTTACATTAACGTATACATTAAGTCAATTAATTTATTTAATATACGATTAAATTCATTATAACTTGACTTTAATGTATACGTTGTTTGATAATAAGTTTATAACAAAGGAAAAGGAGAGATAATATGAATACGAAAAATACATTTAAGATTGCAGTAATACCTGGCGATGGAATTGGTAAAGAAGTTATTAATGAAGGTATTCGTGTTTTAAATCACTTATCAGAACAATCAAACGGTAAATTTTCATTTGAGTATGATTATTTTCCTTGGGGATGTGAATATTATTTAGAACATGAGAAAATGATGGCCGAAGATGGTTTAGAACAAATAAAAAATCATGATGCAATTTATTTTGGAGCAGTGGGTTTTCCTAATGTTCCGGATCATATTAGTTTGTGGGGGCTTCGCATAGCGACTTGTCAAGGCTTTGACCAATGGGCAAACATTCGACCAGTTGAATTTTTACCTGGAGTAAAAAGTAAACTTAATCACCCCAATGTTGAATCATTAAACTGGGTATTAATACGCGAAAATTCGGAAGGAGAATATTCAGGTATTGGTGGAAGAAACTTTACTGGTAGAGGTCCCGGTAATGAAGTAGCAGTACAATCTTCATTATTTACTGAAAAAGGCTGTGAACGTATTATCAGATTTGCTTTTGAAACTGCTAAAAAGAGAAAGCGTAAGAAAGTAACAAGCGTAACTAAAAGTAATGCTCAACAATATGGTATGGTGCTATGGGATGAAGTCTTTGAACGTGTAAGTAAAGAATACCCTGATGTTGAAACTGATCAATGGTTAGTAGATGCTATGGCAGCAAACTTTGTGCTTCACCCCGAAGATTTAGAAGTGGTTGTAGCATCAAACTTATTAGCAGATATTTTATCTGATTTAGGTAGTGCTTTAGCTGGTAGTTTAGGTATTGCAGCTAGTGCTAACTTAAATCCTGACGGAAGATATCCTAGTATGTTTGAATCAGTTCATGGCTCTGCGCCAGATATTGCTGGACAGGGAATTGCAAACCCTATTGGTGCTATTGGAAGTGCGGCATTAATGTTAGATAATTTCGGTCTCAAAGATGAAGCAATGCAATTAAATAACGCTATAAAAAAAGCAACTGATTCTGGCGCACTTACTCAAGATATAGGAGGAGACACTACAACTGAAGAAATGACTAATGCTATCATACAAAATTTAAATTCCAAAATTGTAAAATAATAGATTAGATAAATAACTTCTATTCATATTTGATAAAGCGTCTTTCTGGTATAATATACTTAACTAATATACGAGATAGACGTTTTTTTATTGTTTAATTTTGGAGGAGATTTTATGTCAAACGACGAACTAATTGAATATCAAAAATTGAAAGTCACATTAAATCAAATAGCTGAGCAGATTGATGAACAACGCTTACCTATTCGTGCTTATCATATTATTCGGATTGCTATAAAACAATTGAAATTAAAACCTGGTCAAACATTATTAGAACGAGAAATTGCTGAAGTTCTAGAGATGAGTCGTACTCCTGTTAGAGAAGCATTAGTTAGATTACAGACTGAAGGTTTACTCACACTCGTTCCTAGAAAAGGATTTATTATCAACCCGATAAAAAAGCAAGATTTAAAAGAGATTTATGAAATTACTGAAAGTTTAGATGGATTAGCAGTAGAATTAGCTACCTCAAAAATAACTCAAGAAAACATTAATCATTTAAAACATCTTGTATCTCTCCAACAAGAAAGTCTTGATCGAAATGATTTATATAATTGGTCTATTCTAGATGACCAATTTCATGCTGATTTAATTAGTTTTGCACAAAATACTAGACTAAGCAGTGTAATTAATATACATTCTGATCAATTATACAGAGCTAGATTATATACAATCAATAACCGCCCTATACCTTACCAATCTATTGTGGAACATCGTGCTATTATAGCTTGTATGGAAGCTAAAGATAAAAATGCGGCTAGATTTGCTATGCAATCACATAGAAATAGAGCTTGGGAAGAGATAGCTGAGACTTTAGAGGAATAACTAAAAAGCACACCGACTTTATAGCCGATGTGCTTTTTTATATTATTTATTCTTGATGGGTATATGAAAAATCCCAACCTATTCCAAATTTATCAATAACTTTAGCATAGGTTTGACCCCAAAACATTTTATCAAGTTCTACTTGTACTTGACCTTCTTTTTTAAATATTTCATAAACTTCTTTAATTTGCTCTTCTTGTTCAAAATCTAAAACAACATATATATTATGGTTCTTATTGAGAGACTCGTCATTATTAGGAACATCTGAAAACATTAATATATGACCATTTACCTCTAATTGTGCATGCAAAATTCTCTTAGGATCTTCTGCTGTTATGCCAGCATCTCCATATGTTTGTGATTCTCTTACACTTCCGTCTAGCGCTTCACTATAAAATGCCAATGCTTCTTCGCAAGTTCCGTTAAAGTAAAGATAAGGTGTAACTTGTTTAATCACATGCACCACTCCCCATATTTGATTATCGGTCAAAATTAAGTATATAAATGTGTGTATAGTTTGTCAAATATTATATTTTTACACACATTTATATTATGTTTATAGATTTATTATATAAATTACTTTTTATGTCCTGCTATGAGTCCTGCTCTTTCTCTTGCTGTAGCTGCTGGTGTATATGACACAGCTCTAGATACAACATTAGGACCGTATTTTCTTTTAAGTTTATCGATTGTCTTCTCAAGTGCTTCATCTCGTTGTCTTTCAAATTCATCAATAAATAAATTAAGTTGTCTTGCTCTTTCTGGCACAAAGTTATTTAAAGTGACGCTTAATGTTCGATATTTTGCTTGTTTATCGCACAATTGTTCTGCAAAGCTCCAAATCACTCTAAATATATCCATAGTTAAATTCGTGCCATCTTTTAAAGTATATTGTTTATTAACGCCGCCTTCTCCACTATATCCCATTGAAAAAGATATCGTCTTAACTAATAAATCTCTTGATCTTAAACGCATCGCAACTTCTTCTACTAATTCTAATAATACAACTTTCGTTTCATGATAGTAGTAATCTCTCATCAGTATTTGGCTCTTACATATCGTCGGATTCATAATACGATGTTTTTCTTTAATTTTGCTTAAATCTATACCATTTGCATGCAAATGTAAATCCGTGCCAATTACACCATACTCTCTCTTTAAATATTGCTGTGGATAGTGCGCTAAATCTCCAATTGTGAAAATACCTTTAGCATTTAATTTCTTCTCAGTTCTATGATTAATCCCCCAAAATTTACTAAGCGGATTTATGGGCCATAACTTTGTCGGTACATCTTGATATCTCCACTCAGCAATGAAATCTTCATTTGTCTTTGACTCCATATCCAATGAAACTTTACTCAATAACATATTAGAGCCTATGCCAATTGCGCACTGAATTTGGGTTTCTTCTTTGATTTCTCTCATTAAACGTTGAGCAAATGCTCTTGGTGTAGAACTAAACTGTTTGTAACTATCCGTAATATCTATAAAAAATTCATCAATACTATATTGATGAAAATCTTCAGGTGCGACGTAACGTAAAGCTATCTTAGTAATTGCTACAGAATATTCTAAATATCGTTTCATACTTGGATTAATAATGTAAATGTCATTTCTATGAGGTATTTCAAACAATCTTGATCCAGTTTTTACACCTAACTTTTTCAAAGGCTCCGTAGCTGCTAACACGATAGAACCTTGTCGTTTAGTATCTGCTATTACTGCTAATTTTGTTGTTAACGGATCCAGCCCTTTCATAATACAAGACACACTCGCAAAGAAGCTTTTCTGATCTATACATAAGATATCTCGGTCCTCACATAAATGATAATCATACATAATGTCACCTTCCCTCAATCGACTGAATATATTTTTATTATATACGAACATATGTTCTATTTCAACGTTAATACGTTTATTTTTGTATAAATAATGTTTTTAATCAACTGAAACGTTATATGTGTTGATGTTCAAAAGAAGGTTTCCCTTATTAATCCCTGTTATTCCAAAATAAAAATAAAACACACCACAAAAGCTAAGGATTACCCTACTTTTGTGGTGTGTTTTTAAGAATTTAGACATGAACGTTACAATACTAAAATAATAATATTTTTATAAACTAATAGTGAACACTATCTTACTATAATTAATCGTTCTTCGTCATCTGCACCGACAGATTGATCAATATGAACATGTGTTTTTAAGAAGATTTCTTCAGGTTCACCTTTAAAATCAATCTGTTCTAATTTGAATTCAAATTCATATTCTTGTTGTGCACCTTTTTTAATAACGAAAGATTTATTAACTTTGTATTTATGCAATACATTATCAAATTCAGCAAAATCACTATCTTCATCTTTGTTGTTAACTCTTTCAATTAAAGATAACATAATATATTCTACTTTAATGTCACATGAACCACCATAAAAAATCACTTTACCTTTAATTGGTTCTTCTTCATTAAAAGTTAATTTTTCTAGTCTCGTATCAATTTTTAAATTACCGATACCAATAGAAGTTAGTAATTTTTCAAACATAGAGTGAACCCCCCTTAATCTTCATTAAGAATAGTTTAACGCGATTGGGTTAAAAGTTAAAGAGAATAAAATCAATTTTTATTTTAGAGTTAAAGAAATTTGTAAATTTGTTACATACGATTAAATATACAGATTATAAATACATGGAAATTATACGCTAATGTGCATGTATTTCGATACTTTCACATTATATTACCAAAAAAAGCTCCCTTCAAAGATTTCACTTTTTTAGAGTGTGCTTTGAAAGAAGCCTATCAAAATTTTATAGTTCTATTATTTATATAATCCTAATGCTTTTGAAGTTGATGTATTAATTTCATCAAATACTTCAGGATTTTCAGACAATTGTACTTCATATGAAGGTATCATTTGTTTAATTCTTTGTTTCCATTCTGGGAATTGTTCTGGGAAACTTTTTTCTAATAACTGCAACATAACATGTACTGCTGTAGAAGCACCTGGAGAAGCACCTAGTAAAGCTGATATTGAACCGTCTTCACTTGTGACAAGCTCAGTACCAAATTGAAGTGTCCCTTTCCCACCTTCATCTGTGTCTTTAATTACTTGCACACGTTGGCCAGCAATTACAATGTCCCAATCTTCTAATTTTGCAGTTGGAATAAATTCTTTTAACTCTTCTAATCGTTTTTCATCAGATAAAAGTACTTGCTCCACTAAATATTTCGTTAATCCCATTTCTTTTAATCCAGCAGAAAGCATTGTTAAAACATTATTAGGTTTAACAGATTCAATTAAATCTAAATTTGAACCTGTTTTCAAGAACTTAGGTGAAAATCCAGCAAAAGGTCCAAATAATAATGTTCGTTTACCTTCAATGTATCTTGTATCTAAATGTGGTACTGACATTGGTGGCGCGCCGACTTTAGCTTTACCATAAACTTTGGCTTCATGTTTAGCAATAACGTCTTCATTATTACATACCATGAATAAACCACTAACTGGGAAGCCACCTATATTTGTAGATTCTTTAATACCTGTCTTCTGTAACAGCGGTAAACTGCCGCCACCAGCACCAATGAATACAAATTTAGTGTTATGATATTCAGTTTTCTTCGTTTCACTATTATAAATTTTTAATTGCCATGTGTTATCTTGATTTCTTCGAATATTCTGAACAGAATGATTGTAATATAACTCTACACCTTCATCTTTTAAATTACTTAAAAGTGAACGTGTTAAATTACCGAAGTTTACATCTGTACCAGATTCTATTTTAGTTGCTGCAATTTCTTCAGTAGTCGGACGTCCCTCCATCATTAATGGCATCCAATGTTTTAATGTTTCAAAATCATCAGTAAATGTCATACCTGTGAATAAAGGATTATTCGATAAAGCATCACAACGTTTTCTCAAAAATTCTATGTTTTTCTTTCCATAAACAAAACTCATATGTGGAACAGGACGAATAAATGATTTTGGATCAGCTAACTTACCTTGATTTACAAGATAAGTCCAAAATTGTTTTGATAACTGAAACTGTTCATTGATTTGGATTGCTTTATCAATATTAACGGAACCATCCGCCTCTTCTTTAGTGTAATTCAATTCACATAAAGCAGAATGTCCTGTACCTGCGTTGTTCCATTCATTAGAACTCTCTTCAGCTGGTTTAGATAATTTTTCGAATAATTTAATTTCTAAGTTTGGTGATAATTCTTTAAGCATTGTGCCTAAAGTCGCACTCATTATGCCACCACCAATTAATATTACATCTGTTTTCTTATGTATTGAATTCATAATTAACTACAGAGCCCCTTTCAATATTAATTTACTCATCTATATATGCCCATAACAAATATACAGAATTTCAGTTATTAAATTTGTTTACATAATTTTATGTATTAACTCTATTATAAACCTAATATCTATATTAAAAAAGTGTCAACTCATAGATAAGGTGTAATAAGACATTTAATGTATTAAGCTACATTAATATAGTAATCAAATAGTATGACATATTTAAATGTTATACATTTATAGTATAACACATTCCCTAGCTAATGGTCTTAAGAAATTTCAAACAACACTTATAGTTTACATAATAAAATTATAAGTATCTAAAATGATTAGCAATATTAAATTATGGGAATTAAGATGTTATCATTATAAAAATTTAATATGCAAAGGAGCTTGTTATGAGCAGATTTTTCAATTTACTTAAAAAAGGTAGCATGTCTTCTTTATCTGCTGCTATCGTTAACTTCATTCTTGGTTTTTTAAAGCTCTTCGCTTTTATTTTCACAGGCAACATCGCTATGTTTGCTGAAATGATGCATTCCTTTGGGGATGCAGCTAATCAATTATTCGTGTTTCTCGGTTCTGCTTTTTCAAAACGTAGTCCTAATGAGAAGTTCCCACTTGGATATGGTCGACTTATTAATCTAGTATGTTTAATAGCAGTTATAATTGTTGGGATTCTATCATACGAAACAGTAAAAGAAGGTTTTCACCATATTATTCATCCTAATGATACTGATGGCCCACTTTTATTTTTCTGGATTAATATCGGCGTACTCATTATCGGTATTGTTTTAGAAGGTACAGTGTTAAGAAAAGCTGGCAAAGAAATTTTAGAAGAAGCTGGAGAATCTAGCAAAGGTTTATTAACACCTTTCACTAAAAGTTATTTAAATATCAGCAAAGCAAAGCCCGCTACAAAACTTGTATTTATGGAAGATACAGTAGCAGCTGGTGGCGGTATAATCGCTGTATTATCCATTATCATTGCTCGATTAACTGGCTTAGGTATGCTTGAAGGTATTGCTTCAGTCATAATCGGTATCATGATGTTTATTATTGTCGGTATTATATTTGTTGAAAATGCCCAAGGTGTTCTTGGTATCGCTGATCACGAATCAGAAATACATGCTTCACGTATCATTCTAGATGAAAAAGCTGTATCCGATATTAAACGATTAGCTGTCATTAAAGAAGGAGAAGCATTGCATATTGAAGCATTATTAGAGTTAAACAAGAACTTTACGTTAAAAGAGTTGTCAGATATCAGAAAACGGATTATATTAAAGTTGTTAGACTTATCACATGTTGAGGATGTTAATATCGAATTCATTGAAGATGATGGCCAGCAAGACTGGCGCAGTGATACAGGTCCTTCAGCAAATATACAATATAATGAGGAGAGAAAATAATGCCAATCGTAAATGTTAAATTAATTGAAGGTAGATCAGATGAACAGTTAAGAGGTCTAGTTAATGATGTTACCGAAGCAGTACATAAGAATGCTAAAGCTCCAAAAGAAAATATACACGTTATCATTGAAGAAATGAAACCTGAACACTATGGTGTAGCAGGCGTTCGTAAATCAGATTCTTAATTTTTAAATATATTAAAAAAAGGGAGCGAGACTATGAAATCTTTAAAAATAAGATTTCTGTCTCGCTCCCTCTCACTTTGAATACGGATAATATGCCATACTCATCTACTATTCATCAAGAAATTCTTTTATTGCTTTTTTATTTTGTTCTTTATCAATACTTAAAACAGCACCATTTTCAATATCATTTTCATTTGTATAAGAGCCTTTTACTGGCACTGTTAAAGTCTTAATATCTTTATCGCCTCTAGCTATAAAGCTAGCTCCCGTTTTATAAATTGTTTGATCATCTAAATTTGTATTAACATAACCTCTTGCAATACCTGCAATTTTAGGTGCTTTCAGAACTGAATTTACACTTAATAGTTCTGATTTCAGTCCTGTCATAACTTGTTGTTGTCTTCTTACTCGTCCAAAGTCGCCTTCTTCGTCATTTCTATAACGCGCATAACCTAATAATTCTTTCCCGTTTAAGTTATGTTGACCTTTTTTCAGAGAAACACCAATTTTTTCAGACATGTCCTTTTCAACATTGATTGGAACACCGTCTGGTGCAATTTCATCAACCATTTGCTCGAATCCATCAAAGTCTATGATGGCATAGTACTCTGGATCAAGACCAAGGTTTTTCTTCAATGTTTTACGCAATAATTCTGGTCCACCAAGTGAGTATGCAGTATTGATTTTGTAATTTCGATAACCACCAGGTATTTCAGAATAAATATCTCTCATGACCGAAACGATTTTTAAATCTTTCTTTAAGTAATCATATTGAACAACCATAATTGAATCGGTTCTAGGCTGTGAGTTATCAACTTTACGATCTTCCCCTAACACAAGCACATTAACCTTACCATCATTTCTGGTAGAACTATGGAACTTATGTAATTGATGGTCCTTACCATTCTCAGTTGAAACTTTCAAGCCAGACTTATATGAAGCAGTTATATAGAATACTAACCCGATTAATAGCAAAATGATACCTAAAAGAATAAAAGGCCCTTTTTTAATTCTACGCTTTTTCGTTCTTCGTGGTATATCTGTTTGACGATTGTCATCTGTTTCTGATTGATTTTGCGAAGTCATTGTTACCAACCTTTTATCTTCAAAATTGATATTAATTATATTATAATTAATATCATACACTAAGTTAACCAATTTATGGTTTAAAAATCAAGAAAAAATTGTGAAACAATCGGAAAATAAGACTTGAGACTGAATAAAGGATGGTAAAATTATAATGAATATGAATAAAGCGTATTTCGCAGGTGGATGCTTTTGGTGCATGGTTAAACCATTCGATGAGTATGAAGGTATTGATAAAGTCACTTCAGGTTACATGGGTGGAACAACAGAAAATCCAACTTATGAAGAAGTAAAGACAGGAGAAACAGGGCATCTCGAAGTTGTTGAAATCCAATACGATGTTGCATTATTCTCATACAATAGATTATTAGAAATATTTTTTGCAATTATAGATCCTACTGATGCTCATGGGCAATTTCAAGATCGTGGCTCCCAATATCAAACAGCTATCTTTTATACAAATGATGACCAAAAGAAATTAGCTGAAGAATATATCGCACAGTTAAACGATAAATTACCTGAAAATCAAACAGTTGTAACAAAATTATTACCATATCAAACATTTTATGAAGCAGAAGATCATCACCAAGATTTTTATAAGAAAAATCCTGAAAGATATAAAGAAGAGCAATTAGAAAGAAGTCGTTTTAAAAAATAAATATACCTTTAGTTAAATAGCAGTAAAGTATGTACAATAGTATACTGTACTGTTATTTTTCTGTTTAAAGTTAATTATATTTTTGACATGAATCATTACATAAGGAGTTAATTATGGAACAATGGATTACTGATTTTATGACCCAATATGGATACGTAGGTATCTTTATACTCGTGTTTTTAGAATATATTATACATCCCTTCCCTTCTGAAATTGTATTAACATTTGCAGGATTTATGACAACACAATCTAATTTAAGTATTGTCGTCGTATGTATATTAGCAGTTGTTGGAGCGGTGCTTGGCGCGTTAGTATTATATGGCATCGGTGCTTGGATTGGCGAAGAACGTATATATCGTTTAATACATAAGCATGGTAAGTATATAGGAATTAAAACTAAAGATTTAGATAAAACAATTACTTGGCTAAATAAGTACGGAAATTGGGCTATATTTATCGGAAGATTTATTCCTATAGTAAGAACTTTGATATCTTTACCTGCAGGAATCACAAAAATGAATATACCTTTATTCATTGTATTAACAGCAATCGGTACCGGTATGTGGAATATACTACTGATTGTATTAGGCATGACATTAGGAAGTCATTGGCATAAAATAATTGAATTCGCAGGTATATATTCTAAATTATTTATCTTCATTATTGCGATTATTGTATTATATGTTCTATATCGTTGGTTTAAACGTATAAAAGAAACACGTGCAGATTAAAAAATAACGATAACACCTCGCTATTTGGTGTTATCGTTATTTTTTATTTTATAATTTATCGTTAAACTCACTCTTATTAAATTCCATAATAATGAACTATACTTTTTATAGACTAGAAATCTTGGTTCCCAATCTGGGTGGTATTTTTGTTTGTAATTTCTTAAACCTTGGAAGCTATATATACCGTTCATATTTTCAAAAACTTTAGCAGCAAATTTCTCTCTTAAGTATGCATATTTGTTATAACCTACGTTTGATAATGTAGCCATACCCATATTAAATTGTTTATAGCCTTGTTCTTTAGCCCAAAGCAACATGTGAATATATAGTGCATCCATCACTGCTATATCAATATCTTTATTCCATCTAATTAAATCAATCGATATCGACTGATTATAATTTGTATACATTAATGAACAAAATCCTACGATACCATATGCTTCATGACGTATAACAGCAATTGGAGCTTTATTTAAATAATTTAAATTAAAAGCGCCTACTGAAAAGTTCATTTCTTTTTTACCATTTAACCAATTATCACTTATAGTTTTCATCATTTGAATATCTTCTTCACTATATGGCGCCTCTAAAATTTCAAAGCGATAACCTTCAGTTTCAAGTTTATTATATGTTGCGCGCATACCTCTTTTCTTTTTTCCAGATAAGGTAAATGTATCTAGGTTAATGAGTGCTTCTTCACCAAGTTTAAAGAATACATTTCCATATTCATGGTATAAAGAAAGTAATTTAGTTTGTACTTGATAAAAAATGATATCTCTACCTAAAAAATACATTTGATCATAAAATTTAGTTAACACTTCAGAAAATTTATCTTCATTTCCGATAGGATCACCTAATACAATGACGGCATTCATTGTTTGACGATACATAATAAATACATCTTCATCTTCGTTTACAAAAAATTGTTTATCGCCTGTAAATGCTAGATGACTCACGTAAGAGCCTTCATATTTTTGAATGATATTTTCAATCGTTTTAAAATTAAAACCTTTAGTTAAATTTCTTTGATTATTTTTAGAAAGTATAAATGTTATGACTGTTCCTAGAAGTAATAATAATACGAGTACAACTATAAACAGACTAAATACGGCATATTTATCAAATTTTGTAACTTCATGTGGATATAAATTTAAATAATTCACTGTGATTATTCTGTTGAAAATAAACATGACAAGAATGAGTAAGCCACTTAGCAAAATTTTTATAGGTGTAACGATTTTTTTAACGACATTTGCATTCTTATAACCTATAAATAACAATATTAATAATATTGCTAACCATAAAAATGCAATAATTGTACCGTTCGTTAAAATCGACACGAACATTAATACTAGCGTTGATATAATACTCATTAATGTGGATCGCATTGTCCCGGACATTACACCTTTAGAACAAATAAGTAAAAGCAGTGTCGCAGCGGTATGTAAAGCTAGTAAAATAGAATAAAACGTATAATGATGAGAATAAATAGCATCATATAAAATAAATACATGATTAAAATATAAAACAAACCCAGTTATTCCGACTAATAATCCTAATGCGATAGAAGGAATTTTCGTCAATAAATCTCTTTGAATAGCTTTAATAAATGAAGTTGTATCCATCGCAGGCGTATAGAATTTGCTTTCTTCGATATACTTTCTAATAATACTCCCAAACTCGAATGTAGACAGTCCAAGAGCAATAATAAATGGAAAGAAATAATAAACAATTCTATACAGTAATAAAGCCAATAGAACTTGTTCTTCTGGTACGCCTAACGATTTAATGCCTAATAATATTACTAAATCAAAAGCACCAAATCCACCTGGAATCATACTCATTAGTCCTGATAAAGCTGCAATAACGAATATACCTACTAAATGTGAATAATCTACATGAACATTTAGAGCCAGTAAAATAACATATAGTAAAAAGCTCGCCGCTAACCATTCGAAAGCTGAAACTATTGTGAACTTAACACCTAATAATCTATCTTGCTCAGTGGAAGGCTTTAAAATTGAAAAAATTATAAATATCGGTAAAAAAGCACTGCCGATGTATAAAACAATTTTAGCCCATGAAATATTATCTAATAATGCATCGACTTTAAATAAATGCAGAACAATTAATAAACATAATAAACTCAGCCCACTTAACATAGAAAGTAATAATAAAGACACACTCTTGATGAGCACCTTTCTATCTTGGACTTCATTTCTATATGAATAAATTCTAATTCCAGCACCTATTAATCCGCCAAATCCTAAAATGCTATTAAAAGTATTAATGATGAAACTGATTGATAAAATTTTATGTAGCGGTAGTTTAATTTTTAATGATTGCTTTAACATAACGTCATATAAAGATAATATTAGGACAGATAGTACACCTAAAATAACAATACCGACAAATATAAATGTATCCATTTCTCTAAATAACACAAATGTCTTTTTAAAGTTAATTTTAGATATTTCATTATGTAGAATATAAATGACGACTATAAACACTAGACATATAAATGGAATTTTTAAAAACGAAATAATGCTCTTACTATTTAATAATTTCATATTTCGACCTCTTAATCATTTCTTCTACCAAATAATACCATAAAATTCAATAAATTTGTATTCATATATAGATTCAAAGCTATTACATATAAAAAAGCAGTGAAGAATTCCATTGTATTAGAATTCTTCACTGCTAGTCTTACTTTTTCTTAATTAGATTTATGATAGAAGATCATTAATTTTCTTTTATTACCTTATTATCTTCTATTTCATATGGTCCTGAATCATCTTTATAATATTTATTATATCTACGTTTAAATAAAGTAAATACGTGTGTTACAGCTACTTTAATAATAGCATATGCTGGAATTCCTAGAATAACACCTATTATGCCAGCTAAATTACCTGCACATAACAATACAAATATAATTGTAAGTGGATGAATTTTCATCGTTTTACCCATAATATTTGGCGAAATAAAATGCCCTTCTAAAAATTGTACTGCTGCCCAAACGATTGCAAGTTTAAGTAGCATAAATGGTGAATCAATCGCTGCCAATACTATTGCTGGTGAAATAGCTATCATAGGCCCTAAATAAGGCACTACACTTGTCACAGCAGCAATACTTGCTAATGTTAATGCGTAATCAAGTCCAATGATTGAATAGCCAATAAATAGTAATACACCAATACAGAATGCTACAATCATTTGTCCTTGAATATATGAACCAACTTGAAGGTTCATTTTATCAATTAAATCATGTGTATCTCTTCTAAATTTAGGAGGCATTAAACTAATGAAATAGTTTCTAAATTTTTCTCCATCTTTCAATAAGAAAAATAACACAAATGGGAATGTCGCTATAATAACAACAACATGCGTAATAGTAGAAACAAATGATTGGAATTTGTCTCCGAAACTACCTACTGAATTTGATATTTTTTTAGGAATATCACTAAAGTTTTGTTGTAACCAATTTTGAGCTTGAGTGTAATAATCCGCTATAAACGAATTTTTGGATAACTGTTTAATTTTATCGCTAAACTCATCTATATATGTAGGTAAGTTTTTTGAAAAGCTTTCTATTTGATGCTGTACGACTGGAATCAATAAAGTAACTATAAACGTAATACCTGCAATGATAATAAGTAGTAAAATAAGGATTCCCCATAATCGTGAAATATTCATCCTTTCCATAAAGTTTACTATTGGATTAAATAAATAAAATGCTATAAACGCAACGATAATTGGGCCAATTAAAGTTGTCGTTACTGTGATTAATGGTTCGAAAATAAATGAAACTTTTTGGAATATAAATACCGTTAAACCAATGAGTATAAGCAGACCTAAAATAAAATAAATATCTCGGCCTCCAAAAAATCTCATAAATCTTGTTTCTTTACCGTTCGAACCTCGACTTCGTGATTCTTTTTCCAAGAATAGCCCTCCTTGTATTAATTTATAGTCTATTATACCCTAATCGACGAAGTTTAACAGTAAAATTTTACATCAATAGTTTACATAATAATTTTATGATTTATCATAAAAAATAAAAAAGAGAAGAATCTATTTGAAGATTCTTCTCTTTATATATTCTATTTAACAATAAATATTTTATCGCCTTGTTCTACTTTTCCTTTAACTAATGTTTCTAACTTAGAATCATTAAGGTTTGTTACAACAATCGGTGTTACTGTGCTATCTGCATGCTCTTTAATATAGTCTAAATCTACTTTCATTAAAGGTTGTCCTTTAATAATATCAGTTTCTGCTTCTGCTAATATTTCAAATCCTTGACCTTCTAATTTAACAGTTTCTAAACCGAAATGAATTAGTAATTCCACACCTTCAGTTGATTCTAAACCAATAGCGTGCTTTGTAGGGAATGTCATTTTTAGTTTACCGTCAAATGGTGCTACAACTTCGCCTGTTTCTGGAATGATAGCTATGCCGTCACCCATCATTTTTTCAGAGAAAACTTTATCTGGTACTTCACTAATATCAATGATTTCACCTTTAATAGGAGAATAAATTGTTGCATCTCCTTCAGCTAGAATTTCAGCATTTTCTTGATTGCCTTCTTCTGTAACTGTTGTTTCGCTTGGTTTCGTAATTTCACCTGAAATAATACGTGCCATGTCATGTTTAATTTGATCTGATTTAGGTCCAAATATCGCTTGAATATTATTACCTACTTCAAGTACACCTGAAGCACCTAAACTTTTCAGTTCAGATTTATCAACTTGGTCTTTATCTTGAACTTCTACACGTAACCTGGTAATACAAGCATCTAAATGTTTAATGTTATCTTGACCACCCATTGCTTCTAAAACTGAGAACGGTAATTCACTATTAGATACAGTTGTTGTTTTTTGTTCTGCATCATCTCGACCAGGTGTTTTGTAATTGAATTTTGAAATAAAGAATCTAAACACAAAGTAGTAAATAACTGCGTATACTAAACCAACTGGGATTACTAGCCACCATGCTGTTTTACCTTGTAAGATTCCAAATGTGAAGAAATCAATGAATCCACCTGAGAATGTATAACCTAGATGTAAATCTAATAAATATAAAATTAAGAATGATAATCCGTCTAATATTGCGTGAATAAAGAATAATAATGGTGCTACAAATAAGAATGAGAATTCTAATGGTTCCGTAATACCTGTTAAGAATGATGTAAGTGCTGCTGAACCCATTAAACCAGCAACTACTTTCTTGTTTTCAGGTTTAGCTGTATGGTAAATTGCTAATGCTGCTGCAGGTAACCCGAACATCATAACTGGGAATTCACCTTGCATAAATTTACCAGCAGTTAAACTTACATTATCAGCAATTTGCGCTTGGAAAATTGATAAATCTCCGTGTACAACTTTCCCTGCTGCTGTAGTATATGATCCAAACTCAAACCAGAATGGCGCATGGAAAATATGATGTAAACCGAATGGAATTAACAGACGTTTAATAAATCCGAATAAGAATACTGCTAATCCAGTATTTGCATCGATTAAACTAGATGAGAATTCGTTTAATCCATATTGAACGTGTGGCCAAATCCAAGCCATTAAAAACGCTAATAGGAATGATGATGCAGCCATTACGATTGGTACGAAACGCTTACCAGCAAAGAAACCTAAGTATGATGGTAACGTAATGTTATAGAACTTGTTATAACACCATGCTGCTAAAGCACCAATGATGATACCGCCGAATACCCCTGTTTGTAACGTTGGGATACCAAGTACTAAAGCATTACCAGGGTTCTCAGCATTAATATCATCAGCTGTGATACCTAAATATTGACCCATAGTCATATTTAAAACTAAGTAACCTACGAATGCTGCTATAGCTGCAACACCGTCTCCACCTGCTAAACCAATTGCTACACCCATAGCGAATAGCATAGGTAAATTATCAAATATAATACTACCAGCACTCTGCATTAAATCAGAAATCATAACAACCGTATCATTTGTTAAGAACGGCATTATTTCAACTAAGTTAGGCGTTTGCATAGCTGACCCAAAAGCTAACAACAGCCCTGCTGCTGGTAAAATCGCAACTGGTAACATTAATGCTTTACCAATACGTTGCAACTGACCAAAGAACTTCTTGAACATTATAAAACCCTCCTGTATTTTGAACTTTATAAATTATGGCACTAAAAAAGGCATGAGCAAATAAACATACCCTTGGGTACATTTTATTTGCTCATGCCTAATCGTATTAGTAACACGCAATTTATAAGTTATTATTTAAGTGTTGAATATTTTTCTACACTTTATCTACCGACTTATTATAGCACGATAAGATTACGCTTTCAATAATATTTTTTATGAAAACACGTGTAACAAAGTATGGGCTCCTGAGACAAATTTCTTTATCCTTTTTATTTCACTAAAAATATTTTATCTCCTTGGTCAATGTGTCCATTAGTTAATATCTCCAACGTTGAACCTTCTAAATTTGTCACGACAATTGGTGTGACTGTGCTATCTGCATGTTTTTTAATATAATCTAAATCAACTTTCATTAGAGGTTGGCCTTTAATAATATCAGTATCAGCTTCTGCTAATATTTCAAATCCTTGACCTTCTAACTGAACAGTTTCTAGACCAAAATGAATTAACAGCTCAATACCTTCTTTTGATTCTAGTCCAATAGCGTGTTTAGTAGGGAATGTCATTTTTAGTTTACCATCAAATGGTGCTACAACTTCACCTGTTTCTGGAATAATTGCTATGCCATTACCCATCATTTTCTCGGAAAACACTTTATCTGGCACTTCACTAATATCTATGATTTCACCTTTAATAGGAGAATAAATCGTTGCACCGCCTTCAGCTAAAATAGCTAAACTATCTTTATCTCCTTCTTCCGTAACTGTCGTTTCACTAGGTTTCGTAATTTCACCTGAAATAATACGTCCCATATCATGTTTTATTTGATCGGACTTAGGCCCAAATATCGCTTGAATATTATTACCTACTTCAAGTACACCTGAAGCACCTAAACTTCTAAGTTCTGATTTATCAACTTTCGTTTTATCTAAAACTTCTACACGTAATCTTGTAATACAAGCATCTAAATGTTTGATGTTATTTTGACCACCCATTGCTTCTAACACATCAAATGGTAATTCTGATACTGAACTATTACGTGATTCTGTTTCTTTATCTTCTCTTCCGGGTGTTTTCAAATTGAATTTCTTAATTGCGAACGTAAATAAGAAATAATAAATTAATGCATAAATGATACCTACTGGAATAACTAATATTGCGTTGGTGCGATCCCAGTTTAATAATCCATATAATACGTAATCAATAAATCCACCAGAGAACGTCATACCTATTTGAATATGTAATAAATGCATCACTAAAAATGAAGTACCTGCTAATATAACATGTATTCCATATAAAACTGGTGCAACGAATAGGAATGAGAATTCTAATGGCTCTGTAATACCCGTTAAGAATGAAGTAAGCCCCGCAGACAACATTAATCCACCGACAACTTTTTTGCGTTCTGGACGAGCTTGACGATATATAGCATATGCAGCCGCTGGTAAACCAAACATCATAAATGGATATTTACCAGTAGTAAATGCCCCAGCTGTAAATGGTACTTTATCTTTAACTTGTGCCATAAATATACTTTGATCTCCACGAACTAATTCTCCAGCTTTATTTACATAACTTCCGAATTCAAACCAAAACGGCGAATAAAAAATATGATGTAGTCCAAATGGAATTAAAGATCTCTCAATAATTCCAAATATAAATGTCGTTAAAGCTAAATTTTTACCTAATAAAAATGTAGATAAGTTATTTAAAGCTTCTTGTATCGGTGGCCAAGCAAATGACAAAACAATACCTGTAACGATGGCTACTACAGATGTAATAATTGGAACAAATCGTTTACCTGCGAAAAACCCTAAAAATGGTGGTAAATTTATGTTGAAATATTTGTTATAGCACCAGGCTGCTAAAGCCCCCATTATAATACCACCAAATACCCCTGTTTGTAGTGTTGGTATACCTAGAACTAATGCATGTGATGGCTCTCTAGCAGCTTGGCTAAGTGTTTCAGCCCCTTTACTATAAGAGTATATGTTATCTATTGTAATGCTTTTTATAACACCCATTGTAGTATTCATAATAAGATAACCTACTAACGCTGCTAAACCTGCTACGCCATCTCCTCCAGCTAAACCTAAAGCAGTACCAATAGCAAAGAGTAAAGGTAAATTATCAAATATAATTTGACCTGAAGACTCCATAACAGATGCAATCATTACAATAATATCTGTTTTTAACCAAGGTGCAATTTCAATAAATTGAGCGTTTTTCATTGCGTTACCAAACGCAAGTAAAATTCCCGCTGCAGGTAATATTGCAACTGGTAACATTAAAGCTTTCCCAATACGTTGTAATTGACCAAAAAATTTCTTAAACATTGTAAAACCCTCCCATTGTTTAACTCAATAAATTACAGCACAAAAAAAGGCATGAGCAAGAAACCTACCATAAGGTAATGTTTATTTGCTCATGCCTGACGAAACAGTAACACGCAATTTATAAGTTATTATTAAAGCGTTGGATGTGCATTGTTAAATATGCTAATTCAGATTCATAAACTGGCCTCTTTAACTGTGTTTGCATCATCTTCACTATCTTTACAGCAATATTATAGCACAGTGGATATTGCGCTTTCAATAACAATTCAATATCAGTTGCATCCGGAATTCTTTCATCTGCTAAGACTCTTTGAATCGCAAAATGTAAGTGTCTTACAAAACGACTATAATTAATACTATTCTTATCTATATTAACTTCAAGGCCCTCTTCTATTATAATAATTGACTTCTGTATAATTTGTTTTATATTATTTATGTCGTTAAGTGAATGATTTTCTTCAGCTGAATGGATATGTAATGCTATAAATCCAGCTTCTGACTCAATAAACTGTAAATCTAACTTTTGATTTAAAGCTTTAACAGCGTTTTCAGCAATTTGATATTCCCTTGGATAAAGCACTTCTGTCTCTTTTAAAAATGGATTATGAACATGAATGCCTTCTTCTATTCGCTTTATTGCAAATACAATATGATCAGTTAATGAAATGAGCGTTTTTTCACTTACACTACCGCCCAACTGTTTATCAATTCCATTTACTACTTCTAATATTGTATTAAATACGTGTTCACTCGTTCCGTTTAATAACTGTGTATATCTATCTTTATCTCTCTCAGATTCTAATAAGTAAACTTTCTCTATTAAATCTGTATCAATTTCTTCACCTTGTTTTTTACCAAAACTAATCCCCTTGCCTATTAAAATTACTTCTTTTTGATAATAGTTAGCAACTAACACATTATTATTGAGTGTTTTTTCGATAATATATTTTCCCATATAAAAACCTCATTCTGAAGACCTATTACATATTATACAATTGATGCTAATATAATGATAGATATAATATATCAATAAATTTATAGGACGTGAGTCATGTGAGAAACTTAAAAACATACATTATTTCTATACTATCCGTTTTAGTTATTGCTACTATTTTTTATCCGAAGCAACAAGCTCAAGCAGTAACTGAAGAAGCTTGGGATAACGCAGTTACTGTTTATGGAGCAGCTTTAGAGAATAATCCTTCATCTAAAGAAACAACTTCAAATCTTTTAGGTACAAAAAACAGTGATAAAACAACATATGTTAATGCTGAAGATTTAAATAAATACTTGAATATGCAGTCATCAAACGATGTACTCAAATCTAGCATTCGTATAACGAAAACTTCTAAAGGTAGTGGCTTGAATTTAACAATCAACCAAGATCAAGGTCAAATCACTAAAGTTACAGAAGATACTTACAAAAATGCTCTAATGACAGCTGGTATTAAAGATGCTGACGTTACAATCGCGTCAAGTGAAGATGTTACAGGAGAAAGTGCACTTGCAGGGGTTTATAAAGCCTTCGAAGCACAAGGTGAATCTATAGATTCAAACAGAACACAAGTAGCACAAGAAGAGCTATCTACAATAAACGAGATATCTGAAGAGAATAAAGGTCAAGAAGGATTCTCTCAATCACAACTTAACAAGACAGTGGCAGAATCTAAACAAGCAGTTGCAGAAAAATCCGGAAACGTTTCAGTAACTGAAATTACAAATATCGTAAATCAAAAAATTGAAGATAATGGATTAACAAACATCATTAATGAAAATCAAGTTAACAAAATTGTTAATGTAATCGATAGTGCTCAAAAAGACGGTATTTTCGATGGAGAAAATGCTAAAGACTTTATTAAGAACTCTAAAGATTATGTTAATGACATAGTTAAGTCAGATGATTTCAAAAATGCTAAGAAAAAAGCAGAAGACTTAGGAAATAACATTAAAGATAAATTACAAGACGAAGGACTATGGGATAAAATCGTCAACGCAATTAAAGATATCTTTAATTCAATCGCTAATTTATTTAAATAATTTTAGTGAATATACAGAATAATGAGGCTGGGACATAAATACATGTCTCAGCCTCATTTTTACATTCAAAACATAAAAAAGACTGCCGATTTTCTCGGCAGTCCTAAGTAACATTTTCATTCATTTTTTATAAATGATAATTATTGATCTTTCTTATCATCATTTAAAGTTTCGTCTTTATTTTCTGAAACATTTTCTTCTTCTGAATCTACAGTTGGCTTATTTTTCTTTTTCACTGCTGTATCTTCATTTCTACTATATGGGTTATTGCCCCAAGCTTCAATATTACTGAAGTTTGCTTTTAAGTTTTCTATTTTAAATACTGGATTTAATTTACGTTTTCTTTGGTCTCGATAGTCTTTCGCTACTTCAAACACGACTGTAGCTAGACCGAATAATGCTACGATATTAATAACCGCCATTAATCCCATAAATAAATCTGCAGTATCCCAAACAGTTTGTACTTGTACAACTGAACCAACGAATACCATTCCAACAACTAATAATCTAAAAATAAACATTATAAATTTATTTTTCGTTAAATATTCAATATTAGCTTGTCCATAGTAATAGTTACCAATAATAGATGAGAATGCAAACATAAATACTGCAATAGTTAAGAATATACCACCAAACTCACCTACATGTGTTGTTAAAGCTTGTTGTGTAACTGCTACACCTTGTTCTGCATCTGCTCCAAATTGTAAGTCAGTATATAGCAATAACATAATTGCAGTAGCTGAACAAATAATTAATGTATCAAAGAATACACCTAATGATTGAATTAAACCTTGTTTTACTGGGTGACTTACGGCTGCAGTTGCTGCGGCGTTTGCTGCAGAACCCATACCAGCTTCGTTTGAGAATAACCCACGTTTAATACCTTGCATTAATGCAAAACCAATTGCACCACCAAATGCTGGGTGTAATCCAAAAGCACTTTTTACGATGTTTTGTAACATTGGAATAATTTGATCAACATTCATCGCTAAGATGTAGCCTACTAATATAATGTAACCGACTGCCATAATTGGAACGATGAAAGAAGATACTGTTGCAATACTTCTAACACCACCAAAAATAACAATCCCAGTTATAATAGCTAAAATAACACCTGTTATAATATTCGAAAATTCATATTGCTCATTTAAAGATGCAGCAATTGTATTAGATTGCACAGTATTAAATACAAATGCAAAAGTAACTGTAATTAATACTGCAAAGATAACACCTAGCCATTTTTGACCAAGTCCACGTTCTATGTAGTATGCTGGGCCGCCTCTAAAACCGCCCTCTTCATCTTTTACTTTATATACTTGAGCTAAAGTAGCTTCAAAGAATGCGCTGGCTGCACCGATAAATGCAATAACCCACATCCAGAATACAGCACCAGGTCCACCAAGAACGATAGCTGTAGCTACACCGGCAATATTACCAGTACCTACGCGTGAAGCCGCACTAATTGCAAATGCTTGGAAAGATGATATACCTTTTTTCCCATCTTCAAGTGTTTCTGGCTTTTCAAAAATAATTCTAAACATTTCTGGCAGCCATCTAAGTTGTACAACTCTAGAACTAATTGTGAAGAATACTCCTGCCAGTAAAAGTAAGAAAATTAAGTTTTGCGTCCAAATTAAATCATTACCCCATTGAACAAAGTCATGAAACCAACTTGGGATATAACTATCAAAGTCTTTCAAACAAATCCCTCAATTCTAAATAAAATTAGTCTAATAAATCATTATCATGATTTTACCATGACAATTAGTATATGACTATATTTTTTTATTCAAGTGCTTTTTCATCGAAGTATGCATCTATGACTTGACCAAACTCACTTTCATCAACAATAAATCTACCATTTGTATATCTTTCGCTGTAATTAAAGTCTTTAGTGTCTACTTTAATGACGTCTTTTTCAGATAAAATTATACAAGTTTCATTTTCAGAAAGAGTTAAAGCTTTTATAATTTTATGTGATTTTGATTTTAATTCTTTTAATATCATTAAACCACGTTGAGATCTTTTCGCGGGAACAAATTGGTCTGCTTTCATATGTTTTACTGAACCACGATCTGTGACAATGAATACTGATTTGTTACTTGGTAAAGTTTCTGTCATGACCACATTATCATTATCTTTTAAGTTAATGGATTTAACACCAGCAGCTTTTAATCCTATGTCTGATAGTTCATCTGTATCATATGTTAAGCTCATACCTTTTTCAGTTATCACTGTTAAAAGTTCATCTTCTGTTATTTTCAATACTGAAATAACTTCATCATCATCTTTTAGTTTCATTGCAACTAACGGTCTTGTAATTCTAGATGCTTTAAATTTATCATTTGTCGATTTCTTAATCATGCCGTTTTTTGTAGCAATAATATAATTAGATTCTGGTTTAAAATCAGTTTCAAAGAATATATCTATAATTCTTTCGTCGTCACCGATAGGAATCATCTGTGAAACATGTTTACCTAATTCTTTCCACTTTAAATCGGCTATTTCATGTACAGGAATGAATAAATAATGACCTTTCGAAGTAAAAGCAATTAGCGTATCTTGTGTGTTTACTTTTTGATGTTTTAACAAATAATCTCCATCTTTTAAGCCAACTTCTTCAACACCACTTGCTTGATAGCTTCTATTTGAAGTTCTTTTAACATATCCATCGCGTGTCATAGAAACAATCGTTTCTTCACTAGGTACAAGAATTTCTTTTTCAATTTTAATTTCAGAGATTTTTTCTTCTATGTCTGTTTTTCTTTCATCACTAAATTCTTTTTTCACAGATCTTAATTCTGATTTAATCACTTTTAACAATGAACTTTCATTATTTAAAATATCTTTCAGACGCTCTATTGTTTTCTTTAATTCATCGAATTCTTCTTCTAGAGATACAATATCTGTATTTGTTAAACGATATAATTGTAGCATTACGATTGCTTCTGCTTGTTCTTCAGTAAATTTATATTTTGCAATTAAGTTTTCTTTAGCATCACGTTTATTGTTAGAAGCTCTAATCGTTTCTATTACCTCATCAAGTATGGATAAAGCTTTTATCAAACCTTCAACGATATGCATACGCTTTTCAGCTTGAGAGAGTTCATATTGAGAACGTTTAGTAACAACTTCTTTTTGATGTTCAATATAGCTCTCTAAAATCTCTTTAAGTCCTAATAACTCTGGTCTTCTCTTATTAATTGCAACCATATTGAAATGATATAAAACTTGTAGATCAGTATTTTTATATAAATAATTTAGAACGCCTTCACTATTTATATCTTTTTTAAGCTCAATTGCTATTCTTAAACCTTCTCTATCAGTTTCATCACGAACTTCAACGATGCCTTCTATTTTTTTGTCAGCTCGTAGTTCATCAATTTTTTTAACTAAACTACCTTTGTTCACTTCAAAAGGAACTTCTGAAACGATAATTTGTTCTCTTCCGCCACGTATTTGTTCTATTTCTACTTTACTTCTTACAACTATTTTACCTTTACCAGTTTTGTAAGCCTTTTTAATACCATCTAAACCTTGAATAATACCACCGGTAGGGAAATCAGGTCCTTTAATAAACTTAATAAGTTCATCTATTGTTGTAGTAGGTTTATCTATTAACTTTAGTGTCGCATCAATAACTTCACCTAAATTATGTGGTGGAATATCAGTCGCATAACCCGCAGAAATACCAGTAGAACCATTTACTAATAAATTCGGATATCTCGCTGGTAAAACCATAGGCTCCATTGCTGTATCATCAAAGTTTTGAACATGTTCTACTGTTTCTTTATCTATATCTTGAAGCAGTATTTCTGCTAATTTACTAAGTTTAGCCTCTGTATAACGCATTGCTGCTGGAGGATCATTATCGATACTACCATTGTTACCATGCATTTCAATCAACACATGTCTTAGTTTCCAATCTTGGCTCATACGAACCATGGCATAATATACAGATGAGTCACCATGAGGGTGGTAATTACCGATTACGTTACCTACTGTTTTCGCACTTTTTCTAAAGTTTCGCTCATAAGTGTTACCATCTTTGTACATTGCAAATAAAATTCTTCGTTGTACTGGCTTCAAACCATCACGTACATCAGGAAGTGCTCGGTCTTGGATAATATATTTACTATACCGACCGAATCTATCCCCTATAACATCTTCTAAAGGAAGGTTTTGTATTTGTTCAACCATTAATTAACTTCCCCCTCTGTTTCTATTTCATCATCAAGCAGCTGAATATCATCACTTTCAAGTATGCTTTGATCTTCTTGCATACCAAATTGGACGTGTCTTTCAATCCATTCTCTACGCGGCTCAACTTTGTCACCCATTAATGTTGTCACACGTCTTTGTGAACGTACTTCGTCATCTATGCTTACTCTAATTAATGTTCTTGTTTCTGGATCCATAGTTGTTTCCCATAGTTGGTCAGCATTCATTTCACCTAAACCTTTATATCTTTGCAGTGTGAAACCTTTACCGAGCTTTTTCATTAATACTTCTAAATCTTCATCTGTCCATGCATATTCAACTTGTTTCTTTTTACCTTTACCTTTTTCTACTTTATATAAAGGTGGTAATGCAATATACACGCGACCTGCTTCTAATAAAGGTCTCATATATTTAAAGAAGAATGTTAAAAGTAATACTTGAATATGAGCACCATCTGTATCGGCATCTGTCATGATGATAACTTTTTTGTAATTACTGTCTTCTAAACTAAAGTCAGCACCTACGCCGGCACCAATAGTATGAATAATCGTATTGATTTCTTCATTTTTAAATATATCTTCAAGTTTAGCTTTTTCAGTATTAATAACTTTACCTCTTAAAGGTAGGATCGCTTGGAATTTACGATCTCTTCCTAATTTAGCTGAACCACCTGCAGAGTCACCCTCTACTAAGTATAGTTCATTTTTCTCAGTATTTTTACTTTGAGCAGGCGTTAGCTTACCTGAGAGCAATGTTTCTTTTCTTTTATTCTTCTTACCATTTCTCGCTTCTTCTCTAGCTTTACGTGCAGCTTCACGCGCTTGAGAGGCTTTTACAGCTTTCTTTAATAATGACTTAGATAATTGTCCTTTCTCTTCTAAATAGAAAGGTAATTGATCAGATATTACTGAATCTACGGCAGCTCTTGCTTCAGTCGTACCTAATTTAGATTTAGTTTGTCCTTCAAATTGTAGTAAATCCTCTGGAATACGCACTGAAATAATAGCTGTTAAACCTTCACGAATATCGCTACCATCTAAGTTTTTATCTTTTGCTTTTAATTCTCCAATTTTTCGAGCATATTCATTAAATACTCTTGTAAAAGAAGCTTTTAGTGCCGTTTCATGTGTTCCACCATCTTTAGTACGAACATTATTCACAAAACTTAAAATAGTTTCTGAATACTGATCGTTAAACTGAAAACTAATATCCACTTCAATTTGATTAGAAGTGCCAGTAAACATTGCAACATCATGTAGCACATCTTTGCCTTCATTCAAATATTTAACAAACTCTTTAATACCATCTTCATAATGATAAAAAACTTCATTAGGCTCTTCGCCTCTTAAGTCTTTTATTTTAATTTTGAGCGCTTTTAATAGAAACGCAGATTCTTGTAGTCTTTCACACAATGTTTCAAAATTATAATGAGTAGAATTTTTAAATATTGTTGGATCTGGTTTGAAATGTACAGTTGTTCCAGTTTTTCTCGTCTTCCCCTTTTTCTCTAATGTTGTAACTGGTCTACCGCCTTTTTCAAATCTTTGTTTATACGTATGGCCTTCTCTGTGAATCGTTACTTCTAACCATTCACTAAGTGCGTTCACTACAGATGCACCTACACCATGTAATCCACCTGATGTCTTATAGCCTCCTTGGCCAAATTTACCACCAGCGTGTAAAACTGTGAAAATAACTTCAGGTGTTGGTTTGCCGGTTTTGTGCAATCCTGTTGGCATACCTCTACCGTTATCAGAAACAGAAATACTATTATCTTTATGTATTGTTACTTCTATTTCAGTACCATACCCATTTAAAATTTCGTCAACAGAGTTATCTACAATTTCATAAACTAAATGGTGAAGTCCGCGAACATCTGTTGAACCGATGTACATACCAGGTCTTTTTCTAACAGCTTCAAGACCTTCGAGTACTTGAATTGAATCTTCACCATATTGAACTTTTGCTTGTTTATTCAATATTTCTCCTCCTACAAACGTACGTTCGTTTTTTTACTATACATTAGTTATTTTGTTATAAATCTCCGGAAAATGCAAGTCCTATCACTAATAGTAGTACAATTTCACTTTATATCTTATGGTAAAATCATATTTTAAATAGTAACCTATTTCTAGTTATGGTAAACTATTAGTACCTGCTAACAAAGGAGTGTTTTATAATGACATTTGTTGTTATTATACTTAGCTACTTGATTGGATGTTTCCCAAGTGGCCTCGTGTTAGGTAAATTATTTTATAAAAAAGATATCAGAAATTTTGGAAGTGGCAATTTAGGTGCTACTAATACTTTTAGAGTATTAGGTAAAAAAGCTGGATTTATCGTAATGTTTTTAGATATTTTCAAGGGATTCATTGTAGTTTTCTTCCCAATATGGTTTAATTTAGATATTCCTAGTATTTTCATAGGAATGTGTGCCGTTGTCGGTCACGTATTCCCAGTGTTCTTGAAATTCCGTGGTGGTAAAGCAGTAGCAACAAGTGCTGGTGCAGTATTGGGTGTTCATCCGATATTACTCATCGTACTTGCAATTATATTCTTTGCTATATTATTCCTAACTAAATATGTATCATTATCTAGTATGGTTGCAGCGACGTTTTGTGTTATAGGTGCAATTATAATAGGCGATATACCATTTTTAGTTATTTCAATCGCGATATTCATCATATTATTTGTAAGACATCGTTCAAATATCGTGCGCATATTTAAAGGGAATGAACCAAAAATCAAATGGATGTAAAGGAGAATGCACTATGAATTTAGAAATTACAGATAAAGCAGTTGAATGGTTTAAAAATGAATTAGAATTCAATGAAGACCAAGCGTTAAGAATATTCGTGCGTTATGGCGGTGAATTTCAACTCAAGCAAGGTTTTTCACCTGCATTCACTGTAGAACCTTTAAATTCATCTGAAGTTGGGTTTAAAGACGAAAAAGATAACCTTCCATTCTTTATTGACGAAAAAGATTTATGGTACTTTGAAGATAATGATTTACTTATCGATTTAAATGATAACGAAGAAATTAAATACGAAGCTAAAACTTCAAAATAAACTATAAAACAAGCAGATAAACGTCGCTTTAAGGCGATTTATCTGCTTTTATTTTTATAATTTTCGATCAATACCTTGTTCTGTTTCTTCTTTAATTTTTAAGTAAGCTTCATGCCATTCTGGGAAGCTTTTATCTAATCTAATTGGTCTATTTGTACCTTTTTTCAAACAAACATGCGTTGTTGAACCTGTACTCACAATTTCCCCATCTTCATTCAATATCTCGTATGAATAAATTGACCTAATTGGTGAATAATGCGATATCCACGTTTTAATGATAACTCTCTCAGGATATGTAATAGATTTTTTATATTTAATATTTAAATCGACTACTGGTGAGATGATACCTGCCTCTTCCATATCTGCATAGCTGAAGCCAGCTTTGTAAATATAATCTGTACGTGCAACTTCTAACCAAATTGCGTAATTTGCATGATATACGACGCCCATTTTGTCTGTTTCTGCATAACGTACATCTATTGGTGTTTCACTATAAATCATTTTGTATAATCCCTCTTTCTAAATCGCTATCCCTAATATCATAACATAAATAAAACGAGTCTGAGACATAAATGAATGTCTCAGACTCGTTTTTCTGAGTTTAAGCTAATTTATTTCTTAATACCATTTGTAGAATACCACCGTGTCTATAGTAGTCAATTTCTACTTCTGAGTCGAAACGAGCTAACGCTTCAAATTCAGTGACTTTACCGTCTTCATCAGTAGCTGTTACTTTCAGGATATCACGAGGTTTTACACCTTCGTGTAAGTCTACTGAAATAGATTCTCTACCAGTTAAACCTAAGCTATCAGCTGAATCGCCTTCTTTAAATTGTAATGGTAATACACCCATCATAACTAAGTTTGAACGGTGAATACGTTCATAGCTTTGAGCGATAACTGTTTTAACACCTAGTAAGTTAGTACCTTTAGCAGCCCAGTCACGTGATGAACCCATACCGTAGTCGTTTCCTGCTAACACACATAAGCCGATACCATTCTCTTGATATTTCATTGAAGCATCATATATAGGCATGATTTCTTCTGTTGGCCAATATGTTGTAAAGCCACCTTCAGTACCTGGAGCTAATTGGTTCTTGATACGAATGTTAGCAAATGTACCTCTCATCATTACTTCGTGGTTACCACGACGAGAACCGTATGAGTTGAAGTCTCTAATTGCTACACCATGATCTTGAAGGTATTTACCTGCTGGTGTATCTTTACCGATTGCACCTGCTGGAGAAATATGGTCAGTTGTCACTGAATCACCAAATTTAGCCATAACCCTTAAATCTTTTAGAGGTTTAATATCAGCTGGTACAGTTGATAAACCTTCGAAGAATGTTGGGTTTTGGATATATGTTGATTCTGGATCGAAATCATACAATGGTTGATCTGTTGTTTCAATTTGATTCCATACTTCGTTTGATTCAAATACTGTTTTATATTCTTCACGGAATAATTCAGGTGTTACAACTGAAAGTACAGTATCTCTTACTTCTTCAATTGATGGCCAGATTTCTTCTAAGTAAACATCTTTACCATCTTTATCTTTACCGATTGGATCATGTTGTAAATCGATATTCACAGTACCTGCTAAAGCATAAGCTACTACTAATTGTGGTGATGCTAAGTAGTTTGCTTTAACTAACGGATGAATACGTCCTTCGAAGTTACGGTTACCAGATAATACTGAAGTAACAAGTAAATCTTCGTCTGCAATTGCTTTTTCAATTTCAGGTAATAAAGGACCAGAGTTACCGATACAAGTCGTACAACCGTAACCAACTAGGTTAAATCCTAATTCGTTCAGATAATCTTGTAAACCAGCATCTCTTAAGTATCCAGTAACTACTTTTGAACCTGGAGCTAGAGATGTCTTAACGTATGGAGGAACTTTTAACCCTTTTTCGATTGCTTTTTTAGCAACAAGTCCAGCACCTAACATTACGTATGGGTTTGAAGTGTTTGTACAAGAAGTGATAGCAGCAATAGCTAAATCACCAGTTGTCATAGTAGTCTTCGTACCATCATCTAATTCGATATCTACAGTTTTATCAAATTCAGATTCATCAAAGCCGTGACCTTGGTTACCTGCTGGAGCAGTTACTGAATCTACGAATGATTTTTTCATATCGCTTAATTTAATTAAGTCTTGAGGACGTTTAGGTCCTGATAATGAAGCTTCAACTGTAGCTAAGTCTAAGTCAACAACATCAGTATATGTTGGATCAACTTTTTCAGCTTTGAAGAACATATTATTTTCTTTTAAGTATTTTTCTACTACTTGAACTTGTTCTTCTGTACGGCCAGTCAAACGTAAATAGCTTAGAGATTCTTCATCTACTGGGAAGAAACCACAAGTCGCACCATATTCAGGCGCCATGTTTGCGATAGTAGCTCTATCTGCTAGTGGTAATTTTTCTACACCAGGACCAAAGAATTCAACGAATTTACCTACAACGCCTTTTTTACGTAACTCTTCAGTAACACGTAATGCTAAGTCAGTTGCAGTTGTTCCTTGTGGAAGTTCGTTCGTTAATTTAACACCTATAACGTCAGGTACCGGGAAGTAAGATGGTTGACCAAGCATACCAGCTTCAGCTTCAATACCACCAACACCCCAACCTAGAACACCTATACCATTGATCATAGTTGTATGAGAGTCAGTACCAACTAAAGTATCTGGGTAAGTCACTAATTCATTTTCTTCTTCTCTAATGTGCACGACACTTGCTAAGTACTCCAAGTTTACTTGGTGAACAATACCTGTTGCAGGTGGTACAGCACGATAGTTATCGAACGATTTAGTAGCCCAATGTAAGAATTGGTAACGTTCAATGTTACGTTCAAATTCTAATTTCATGTTCATTTCTAAAGAAGATGGTAAAGCGTAACTATCTACTTGAACTGAGTGGTCAATAACTAAATCAACAGGAACTTCTGGGTTAATTTTAGATACATCTCCACCTACATCATCCATTGCTTTACGTAAAGAAGCTAAATCTACAACTGCTGGAACACCAGTGAAATCTTGAAGGATTACACGTGATGGTTTGAATGGTACTTCAGCATCTGCATCATTTGATTTACCCCATTTAGCTAAATTCATAATGTGTTCTTCTTTAATAACATGTCCGTCATACTGTCTTAAAACTGATTCTAATAATACGCGGATAGAATATGGTAAATTATCAACATTAGTAAGACCTAATTCATCTAATGTATTTAAGCTGTAGAACGTATAATTTTTACCGTTCAATTCAAAAGACTTTTTAGCTTGTTCTTTTAAACTTGAGCTCATTTTTTGTTCCCCCTTTAATTTGTACATCAAAATGCTTCATATACAATTGTATAATCAAAACTTAGGTAAAACAACACTTTCACCCTAAAAATCATTATATTTACCATTCAAGTTTTTGATACGCAACCATAAGTTTTACTTATGCATAATAGTTTATACATAAAAATTAGTTATTAAATGAGAATGATTATCAACTCTTTACGAAATTTATTTTAGAAATAATATAATTTTTATAATAAAAAAACACCTACCAAATAATCACTAATGTGAAATTTGATAGGCGTTTTTAATTGATTAGTCTTCTAATTCTCTTTCTAATCTTCTTTGTTCTTTTAACTCTTGTTCGTATTCACGTTTTGATTTTTCAACGTATTCTTTCATACGATGTTTATTTGGTGTAATAGATAAACCAAGGTATTTACGTTCTTGGTTAGCATCTTTGTAAAACGCTATAATCATCATAATTATGATGAAACTAAATGGAAACGCGGATATTATGGCGGCTGATTGCAATGCGCCTAACCCAGTGTCACCACCAGAGAATAGCAACACAAATGCGATTAATGATTGTGCTATACCCCAAACAATTTTAATTCTACCAGCTGGCTCTAATGAACCATAAGTTGTTTGCATACCTAAAACGAATGTAGCTGAATCGGCTGAAGTAATAAAGAATATACAAATTAATGCCAAGGAAACTAGCGATAAAAGCATGCCCATAGGCAATTCATTAAATACTCCAAACAATTGTGTTTCAGTTGTCATTTTAAATATTTCAGGTGTTTTCTTACCAACTTCAATACCTGTAACTCCAAATACACTGAACCAAATGAAGCTGACGATTGTTGGTACTAACATAACGCCTAAAATAAATTCACGAATTGAACGTCCACGAGATACACGTGCTATGAATATACCTACGAATGGACTCCAACTCATCCACCAACCCCAATAATAAAGTGTCCAATCATTTAACCACGCACTCTTTTGCTCATTTAATGGTGCAATATCGAAACCATTAAATAAGAAACTATCAAATAGAGCTCCAGTTGATGATGTAAACATATTTAAAATTAAAATAGTAGGACCGATAATTAAAGTAACAATAAGTAATATACTTGCTAAAATAAGGTTCAAATTACTTAAATATTGAATACCTTTACTTAGTCCACTCCATGCACTTGCAAGGAATAAGACAGTTACAATAACAATGATAATACCTTGTACTACGATATTATTCGGAACACCGAATAAGTATTCTAAACCACCATTGATTTGTAGAGCACCCATACCTAGTGAAACAGCAACCCCTACTACTGTAGCGAATACTGATAACACATCGATAAATGTTCCAATTGGCCCATCTACTTTGTCACCTAATAAAGGTCTAAGCGTTTTAGATAATAGACCTGGCTCACCTTTTCTAAACTGAGCATAAGCTAACGCTAATGCTACTACTCCGTAAATTGCCCACGCATGAAAGCCCCAATGTAAAAATGTAGATCTCATTGATTCTGTCATTGCAGCTTTACTTTCCGGACTAGCTGTTGGTGGTGAGATAAAGTGTGACATAGGTTCAGCAGCACCATAGAATACTAAACCGATACCCATACCAGCACTAAATAACATAGCAAACCATGAAATTGTATTAAATTCAGGTTTATCTTGTGGTTTTCCTAATTTCAGTTTACCTATTGGGCTAAAAATAATAAATACACAGAAAAATACCATCAATATAGTAATAATCATATAATACCAACCAAAGTATTTGGATATCCAAGCACTGATATCAGCAGTTATACCGCCAAATTGAGTTGGAAAAATAGCACCGAGTGCTACGATAATTCCTACTACTATTGCACTAAATGTAAACACATTTGATATTTTTCTACCATTTGGATATTTATGTACGTTCGACATCGCACTACTCCTTTCAAATACAAACTCATAATTGTTTATTCCCGTTTAAATTATTTTTAACCTAATAAATTTAAAAAATAATTTTAACAAAACAGCAACTTCAATACTTTACCAAATATCAAGTTTTAAATCAAATTCACTATTTCAATTTTTGTGTGTTTAAGGTATTATTATGACGACGAGGAGGTGTTTAATATGTCATTATTAAAAGAATTTAAAGATTTTGCTTTACAAGGTAATGTTTTAGATTTAGCAATCGCCGTTGTTATTGGTGCAGCCTTTAACAAAATTGTTACATCTTTAGTAGAGAACGTAATCATGCCATTAATTGGTCTTATTTTTGGTGAAGTAGACTTCGCTGAAAAATGGTCATTAATGGGTATTAAATACGGTTTATTTATTCAATCGATTATTGATTTTATAATCGTGGCATTCGCTTTATTCATCTTTATTAAAATTGCAAATACTGTTATGAGAAAAGGTGAAGAAGAGGAAGAAATCGACGAACAAACTGTATTACTTACAGAAATTCGCGACGCTTTACGTGAAAAGTAAGTTTTACATATACCATTTGAGGCTGAGACCATTTTTATTGTGTCTCAGCCTCTTCTTTATTTCCTTTTCTTACAAAACGTGTCAATAACACTACTCTTGTTGTCACTTCTCTCAAAACGTGTCAATAACGCTATCCTTCAATTTATAGATTCCAAAAATAAAAACCCCTAAATCTTAATATTACTAACGATTTAGGGGTTTATTTAAATATGAACTTTAATCTTCAATTGGGCCTTCTTCAACTAATGTCTTAACATCAGCTACGATTTCTGATTTAGGGAATTTCTTATCCCCAGCATCTTGACCACTATATGTTTTAATAATTTTTCCATTCTGATCAACTAAATAGAAACTTGTACCGTGTGTTACTTGGTTACTACCTTTTGGTGGCGGCGCTACAATTGATTTAAAATTATCTTCTGCATATTGCTTAATAAATTTAAAGTCATAATTCGTTACTAGCGTCCATTTTCCATCAGGTACATTATATTGTTTAATATAATCTTTTAATTTTTTAGGTGTATCGTTATCAGGGTCTACACTAAAACTGATTACGCCATAATCTTTCACACCATCTTTTTCTAATTGGTCAATTACTGTACTCATATTATATGTCATTGGTGGACAAACTGTTTCACAATCAGTAAATATAAAATCGGCTATGTATACTTTACCTTTCATATCTTTTTGTGAAAATTTATCGCCATTTTGATCAGTGACGTTAAAAGATTGCAATTTGTTGCCATACTGACTCTCGGGTTCTATTGCATTGTTACTACAAGCACTAACTATCAAAATTATGGTAGCGAGTAAGCCAATAAATATTCCCTTTTTCATCTAAACACTCCCAAAATTTGCTATTAATTAAAATATATCAAATTAAATTTACAACTTAAACACATATTTTCATTAATTTATGTCTTTGCTGTGTCTTTTAGTTAACCGTAAAAGAGGTTGTGCTTAAAAATCCATTTTTATTTACATTTAAAATGGTCGGGATTCTAGTTTTTAATTCTGAAACGTGGGAAATGATACCGACTAACCTTCCAGACATTTGTATATTTACGAGTGTATCCAGCGCTGTTTCTAATGTTTCTGCATCTAACGTTCCAAATCCTTCATCTATAAACATTGATTCTAAGTGCACAGCACCCGCTTCTTGCTGCACTATATTAGATAATCCTATTGCTAAAGATAGTGACGCTTGGAACGTTTCTCCACCTGATAACGACGTTATATGTCTCGTTCTATTAGAAAATCTATCGAACACTTCTATTTCTAATCCGCTTAACCCCATAGACTTTTCTTTTTTACGTACAAGTTGATAACGATTGTTTGTCATTTTAACAAATTGTTGATTTGCGCTATCTAATATATGGTTTAAATAGTAAATGAGTACGTAGTTTTCTAATGACAATTTCTCACTATTCTTACCGTTCATCACTCTAGATAGTTCAATCATTTCTTCTTGTTCTTGTAAATCTCGTTCTATTTTGGCTATTATCTTTTGAATAGCGTCTCGTTTATCTTTATTTTGATCAACTTTTAATTGTAATTGTGTGTTTAATTTCGTCATTTCTGCTTCTAATTCTTTAGCAGCATTTAATTGAGAAATGATGTCTTCTAAATTTGGTACATCACAATCTTTAACTTTTTCAGTTAATTCTTTTACATCCGCTTCTAACTTAATATATTTCTTATCAAATTCTGTTACTTCAACTTCATACTCATCAATTTTATTCACACTTAATATAAGTTTATCTAATTGTTCGTATGACTCTATTTGTTGCTTATCCATTTCACTTTCTAAATATGACTTAATAGATGCTACTTGTTCTTCAAGCATTTGCCTTCTTTCGCTAATAGAACTTAGTTTGTTCTCTATTTGGTACAACTTCTCTTTATATTCATTTACTCGAGACTGTAATGTTTCTAATTCTTGATCATAACTTTTAATTTCATTTTCAAACGATTTAAATTGTTTACTAAAGTCTTCTATAAATTCAAATTGAGTTTCTTTATTAAAATAATCCATGTTATGTTCATAATTCTTGATTTCATTTTGAATACTATTACTATTTATTTCATCTTGAGATAAGCCTTTTTCTAAATCGTGCATTTCTTGTTTCATTTTTTGGCTACGTTGTCTACTATCTCTCAAGTCCGCAATTTCTTTTTGTATTTTTTCTAAATCATCGTTTACAGATTGTATTTTATCCGAAACTGATTCAATATCATTTAATTTCTTAAGCTGTGATTCTGTATTGTTTTGTCTTTCCTTATATACGACAATATCATTAGAAATTTTTTTATGCATTAGTTTAATTTCATGCTGTTCTTCTTTTTCTTTTCTTAATGAATCAAAATCTATATCACCGTTTAAGTTCTCTATGTTGGAACCACATATAGGACAAGCATCACCTTCATGCACATGCTTTTGAATTTTCAGTATTTCATCTTCTACTGTTAATACTTCAAATGCATCTGACTCTTTCATGCTTTGTTCAATATTCTTTTGTTGTTGTTCTAACTCAACTAGTTTTGATTCAATCTCTTTCTGAGTTGAAATAAGTGTTTCCTTTTCTTGAAATTGATTTTGTGTATTTTCTAATTGCTGTAATTCAAGTTTTAAAGATTCTTGCTGTTTTAATTTATTTTGTTCTGCTTCATCATCTGCATCTATATTTTTTAAAGATTCTTGCAATGTTGTAATCGAATTTGTCTTCTGAGTTATCTCTTCTTTTAACTTCTCTAGTTGTTTTTTCGCTTCAGGTAAATGTTCTTTACTATCATAATACTGTTCTATGCTTGTATAGATATGATTTGTCTTATTAATAAATGCTCTTTTCTTATTAATGTCCTCTTGGCTTTCGAGCTTTTCACTTAACTTGTTGTTATAAAATTCAAATTGACTGTGAACTTCTTGCTTTTCTGTTTTTAATTCTTCGTGTTGCTTCTCAGTTTCTTTCTTGTTAGTTTGTTTCTCTTTTAATTGATTATACTGATGCGTAATATTTTGTACTGTTTTTAAATACCTTAATTGTTCTCTTAAGTTATTAATATGTTCAACTTGTTCGTTAAGCATATTTAACTCATGTTGTTTTTCTTGTAATGTATCAAAGTTTTGTTTAATGACCTTCTTATTTTCATATTTCTTTTCTAAATTTTTAACGATTGTTTCTTGTTCTTTTAATTCTTTCAACTGATAATCTAATTTTTCTTTACCTATTTCTTCATACTGTACTAATGCATTTTCCACTTTCTTATAGCGATGGCCTTCTATATCTTTTAGTTCTTTTAATGTTTCGTGATCGAAGTCATGTAAATCTGATAAGCATTGAGAAATTTGCTGATAATGACTTTCTATTAAAGCAATTTCTTTCTTCATCTCTTCTCCTAATTGTTCTTGCAATGCTTCGAAACGATCACTATCAAATAATGTTCTTAAGATACTTCTCTTCTCTGTACTATTTGAAATTAAAAATTGCTTAAACTCCCCTTGAGGTAATATTAAAATTTGTCTAAATTGTTTAACGTTCATATGCAATATATCATTCAAATATTGATTACTTTCATTTATCGTACTCGTCTGTAAAGACCATTCGCCGTCTACTTCTTTATACACTTCCACAGTCGAATTTGTTGGATTCTTATTTCCTTCTTTTATATATTTAATTGTTCTAACCACTAAATATGATTCATTTTTAATTTTAAATTCAAATTGCACTTTACTCGGTAATTTAGGATCTGCAAAGTGACTTCTTAAATCCACTTTATCTCTTGATTGGGTCGATGTTTCTCCATACAAAGCATATACCATAGCATCAAATATCATCGTTTTCCCAGAACCTGTTTTACCACTTATTAAAAAGAGTTGAGATTTTGATAAATGGTTAAACTCTATCGTTTCATTAATAAACGGTCCAAAGTATTGCATGTTTAAAGTAAGGGGTCTCATTATTCATCAACTCCTTTATTGATTGCTTTTTCAAGTAATTGAACAACCTTTTCTTCTTTAATACCAGATAACTCCTCATCTGTTACATGACTATAAAATGACTTTATGATTTCTATATCACTTAAAGCATGAACATCTAATTGAATTTCATCTTCTTTCACTTCATAATCTTGTCTAGATATTTGTAATGTATTTGGATATATAGCACGTATCTTCATAAGTGGATCCGTTACATAATCCATATTCGTCAATTTAAAATGAAAATAGTCTTCCTGATTTTGAATTGTAATATTTTCATGTATAACATCTTCATAAGACGCTTGAACAACATGAAAAGAACGTCTAGGTGTTAGTGGTATAAAGTTTTGCTCAAAACTACTCTCGCTATATTCAAACAACCTATAGCCTTTAGCTTGGTTCTGTTCAGAGAATGAATATTGCATTAACGAGCCTGAATAAAATATATAATCTGATTGAATCGCAAATGGATGATGCAAATGTCCTAGCATAACAGTATCAAAAGACTTAAAAGTTTGAGCGCTAACTGTTTCAATCGTCCCTATTGATAGTGGTCTTTCAGAATCACTTGATTCTCCTCCAGCTACGAATAAATGTCCTACGAGTATATTCGTTTTACTGTTATCCATCACTTCTTCCATATGTTTAACGATATAATCAGTAGCTTCTTGGTGTGTATGTATGTCTTTATTGCCAAATGCTTGCCTTATATCAGCAGGCGTGAAATACGGCATAACGTATATATGGATATCATTCATTTCTACTGGTTTAAACATGTCATGATAATCTGTCATAATCTTTAATCCTGACTTAGCAAACCATTTTTCACCGTAATTCAATCTTTCTTTCCCATCATGGTTACCACTTATAGCGATTATTGGCGTATTTAATTCTAAATTAATCTTAGATAACGCATCTTCCAACACGACCATTGCATCTTTACTTGGATAATGTAAATCATATAAATCCCCACTTATGATTACAACATCCGGTTTATGTTCTTTTACTGCTTCGTATAATTGTTCTAATACATATTTTTGGTCTTCTAATAATGACTGGCCGTTTATAGTTTTTCCTATATGCCAATCAGCTGTATGTAAAATTTTCATATTCTATCACCTTTCAAAATATTTGTTAGACAGGTTTATTTGCTTCATTTATACTAGTCATAAGGAGTGATTTCATTGAGTAACGTATTTATATTCTTTATTGTCTTATGGTGCATAGTTTTTATTTCGTTACTTGCTATTGGCGGATTCTTTATGTTTCGAAAATTCTTAAAGCGCATGCCTAAAGATGATGGCATGAGTGAACTCGATTGGCAAGATTACTATATTCACAAAGCCTTGCCTTTATGGAATGATGAAGCAAGATCATTATTAAACGAATTAGTGTCTCCAGTACCAGATCTTTTTAGAGACGTTGCTAAAGAGAAAATTGGTGGACGTGTATCTAAAATCGCGCTAGAAGAACATGCTACTTCGATTGAACTCGATCATATCATGAGGGGATATATCGTTGCTACACCTAAAAAAGATCACAAATTTATGAAGAAAAAGCTAACAGAACTTAATATCGATTATACACCATATTTGCCATTGTTCGAATTAGCAGACGATGAAAAAAACAAGTTTTCTATATTTGATCATGCAGAAGAAATTTCAAATGCAAAAACAACGCACACTCAATAAATGAGTAGTGCGTTGTTTTTATTTTACAACACTTATTTGATTACGTAATTTCTTATATTTAAAGTACATAGATATTCTCCAAGGAACAATCATACTAAATGCCAATAAGAAAAACATACCAGCTAATTGGCCCGGATCGATTGAATCACTCAATACAAACTTACCTACAGTTCTTATAATCAATAAAGAAATAAGAATTACTGGAAATAATTTTGAACGTTTCATATATATTTCAGAACGTTTAATTTCAAAGTTGGACGTGAATATGAGAAATAATGAGAAGAAAAGACCTACAATGATCGATTCAATTATTTCAGCACCTGTTAGTCTGAAATAAGGCACTACGTACATAAGTGCTCCAGTAGCCATAAAAAATGGTGGTAATATAATCTTTCTAGTATTTGTTGGATAATTTTGTGCTTTCATTCTTACAACTATAACGGCTAAGCTCATTAAAGCTGCTATAAATACTGAAAAAAGCAAATACATGATTAAAACCCCTTTAAGTTCTAAATATCATTTGTGTTTATTCCAAACCCAAAGATTGGAAAAATATTGTTATGTCAGTTAATAAATCAAAGAACAATAAAATTCCCATAATTATCATAATTATACCACCAAACTTCATGATAGCAACATTGTACTTCCTAATTATTTGTAATTTTGTTATAAAGAAAGTTAATACGAAAAATGGAATGCTAAATCCAAGTACATACAGTAGCATATATAACATCGCTTGGGATGAATTTGTTGCTGCTAACGTTCCAATCGCAGCTATAATCGGCCCGTTACACGGCGTCCACCCAGCTGCAAAAGCCATACCAATTAAAAACGTACCAATAAAACCTGAAGGCTTTGCTTTAAAATTAATTTTTCTATCTTTCATTAAAAATTGTGGTTGGAATACACCTAAAATGATTAATCCAAACACAATAATGATGATTGCTCCTACTTGTCTTATTAATGTTTGATAATTTATAAACAAGCCAGATATGTATCCTATGCCCATACCTAAAATCATATAGATTAAACTAAACCCTAACAAAAAGATAATAGTATGTAATATTGCATTACGACTTAGCCCTTTATTTTTTAAATCATCGTAACTCATACCTGTAATGTATGACACAAAAGCAGGATATATAGGTAGAACGCAAGGAGAAACAAAACTTAATATACCTGCACCAAAAGCAACAAAAACTGTTAATTCCATTATATCCCCCCTCACTATTATTTCCATTTTATCAAATTTATGCGTCATTAAAACGATTTATTTTGAACAATAAGTGAAAAGTTATTAAAACTAAGGTTTAATTATACTAAGTTTAACAAATAAAAAGGGACCACATCACTTTCAAGAAGTGTCGCAATCCCTTTAACATCAATGTATATAAACTACTTGATTTTTTGATCCATGTTTTTGTTCATCATTGTCATCATTTGGTTTATTTTCTTTTGAGATGGTTTTTGACCCATTTGCATCATCATCATTCGTAACATTTCCTCATTGATAGGTGGATTCTTTTTCAAGTAATCCATCATATATTTACGCGCAAGGAAGAATCCTAGAGCAATCCCACCGATTAATGCCACGATGATTAATAGTATTGCTAACCATGTTGCCATTATTTCACCCACTTTCTGTATCCTCTAAAAGTTTACTAAATTAAAAAGATTTTATCAAGATGAAACTTAATGTTTCAAAATTAAAAAGGGAGCGGGACAGAAATCTCATTTTGCTAAAAAGATTTCACAGCCCACCCCGGCAAAGATGACTAGGAATAAAACAGTCCAAGACATTTATATATGTCTCGGACTGTTCAGTTTAAATTAGAAACTTAATACTGTGTTTAATACGTTTTCTTTAGTGAAACCGTATTTTTCAACTACTAAGTCTCCAGGCGCACTAGCACCGAATCTATCAATACTAATTACTTTACCTTCTATGCCAACATATTTGTGCCAACCTAATGATGATGCCATTTCGATTGCAACACGTTTTCTTAATGTTGGAGGTAAAACAGTAGCTTTATATTCAGGGTCTTGTTGATCAAATGCATGCCAGTTTGGTAATGATACAACTTGAACGCCTTTACCTTGAGCTTCAATATCTTTAGCTGCATCTACTGCTAGAGATACTTCAGAACCAGAAGCTAATAATAGATATTCAGGTTCTATTTCAGAACGGTAAACAATATATCCACCTTTACGAACGCCTTCTTCTACTTCAGCTTCTTTAACATCTAAAGCTGTTAAGTTTTGACGCGTTAATACTAATGCTGTAGGTGTTGATTTAGATTCTAAAGCAATTTTCCAAGCAACTCTTGTTTCATTTCCATCTGCTGGACGAATAACATTTAAGTTTGGAATAGCTCTTAAACCTGATAATTGTTCAACTGGTTCATGTGTAGGACCATCTTCCCCAACAGCAATTGAATCATGCGTAAATACAAATGTTGAAGGAACACCCATGATAGCTGATAGACGAAGTGCTGGTTTTAAGTAGTCACTGAATACGAAGAATGTCGCACCATAAGGTTTAACACCGCCATGCGCTGCCATACCATTTACTGCTGCTGCCATACCGAATTCACGAACACCAAACCAAATGTTACGTCCTTCTGGTGTTTCATCATTAAAGTCTGGCTCATCCTTAACGTTTGATTTGTTAGATGACGCTAAATCTGCTGAACCACCAAAGAATGCTGGTACAGATTTACTTAATGCTTGAATGATATCACCTGAATCAGCACGTGTAGCACTACTGTTTCCAGCTTCATATACAGGTAAATCTTTAGCATAGTCTTCTGGAAGTTCATTAGAAATTGCTTGTTTGAATGCTTCACCTAATTCTGGGTTAGCTTTAGCATACTCTTCAACTAATTCATTCCATTTTGTTTCATGCTCATTTGCACGAGTTAACATTGTATTGCTGAAAATATCATATACTTCTTGAGGTACGTTGAAACGTTTAGATGGATCTAAACCGTATGCTTTCAATGCCAATTCACGTTCTTCTTCACCAAGTGGCGCACCGTGAGCACCGTTTGTACCTGCTTTGTTAGGAGCTCCGTAACCGATTACAGTTTTTACTTCGATTAACGTAGGACCTTCTAATGATTTAGCCTCAGTTATAGCTTTATCAATAGCTTCTAAGTCATTACCGTCTTCAACTAAGATGTAACTCCAACCGTAAGATTCAAATCTATTTTTAACATTTTCTGAGAAAGCTTTATCTAAATCACCATCTAATGAAATATCGTTAGAGTCGTATAAAGTGATTAATTTATCAAGGTTTAAATGACCTGCTAATGAAGCTGCCTCGTGAGAGATACCCTCCATTAAGTCACCATCACTAGCTAAAACATATGTGTAGTGATCAACAACTTCATAATTATCTTGGTTGAATTTGCCTGCTAAGTGTTTTTCAGCCATAGCCATACCAACACTCATTGCAAATCCTTGTCCAAGAGGTCCAGTTGTAACTTCTACACCATCTGTATGATTAAACTCTGGGTGTCCAGGTGTTTTTGAATCCCATTGTCTAAAGTTTTTTACTTCTTCAAGTTCTAAGCTACCAGAAAGATGTAATAAACTATATAGTAACGCTGAACCGTGACCTGCAGATAATACAAAGCGGTCTCTATTAAAATAGTTTTTTGATTGTGGATTAAAGTTTAAATGCTTTGTCCATAAAGTATATGCCATTGGTGCAGCACCCATTGGTAATCCAGGATGTCCTGAGTTAGCTGCTTCGATAGCATCGATACTTAATGCACGGATTGAATCTACTGCTAGTTGATCTTTTTCATTAAACATATATTATAGTCTCCTTTATTCTGTTATCCATTATCATTATACATCATAATATTCGGAATATTAATTATTATTACTCATTTTAACTAATTTCTTATATTATTTTTCTTTTGGATTTCTTTTAATTTTTCAGGTGTTACATCTTTACCTTCTGGATCGATAACTTTTGTGCTTTCAATCGTATCTTTAAAGTTACCTCTAAAAGCTTGTAAATATTCTGCACGAAGTTTTGTTTGTTCTTTTGCTTCTTGTTCAGAAAGTCCACTTGTTTTCTTTTTATTTGCTAGCTCATTAATTCTTTCAATCTTTTCTTTACTTAACATTTTATCACCACTTTCCATTTAATTAAAAGATAACAAAAAAAAAGAGCAAATCCAAATGGATTTGCTCATATTTTAACGATTAATCTATCGAACCTACCATAGCTTTAGATTTACTTATATGATTTGGTTCTGCATCTATATTATTTGGTTGTTGGTTATCTTGTTGTTTGATTTTGTGATCAGTCATTTCGTACGTCTGTTCTGTTGAATAAACAGCATTAGACTGAGCTAAGTATAAATATCCTATTAATAGAGTCATCAAGAACACTGCTAAATATACTAAAACTGTCTTCTTAATTGTTACTGTCATAACTACTTCCTCCTAGAACGTTTGTTTGTATTTTTATAATAACAGAACAACTGTTCGTAGTCAATGAAAATACGAACAAATGTTTGTTCGAAGGAAACGTATGTGCTATAATAAATTTATATCAATATTAGGAGCGTGCGACTATGAAAGAATTAACTAAACGTCAATCTGAAATATATCAATTCATTAAACATATAGTACAAACAAAAGGTTATCCGCCTAGTGTTCGTGAAATTGGTTTAGCTGTCGGACTTGCTTCAAGTTCCACTGTACATGGCCATTTATCTAGATTAGAAGAAAAGGGATATATTAAACGTGACCCTACTAAACCTCGTGCAATCGAGATTACCGAGACTGTAGGAGAGAACATTAACCAAGAGAACACCATTCATGTTCCCGTCATAGGTAAAGTAACTGCTGGTATACCTATTACAGCAGTTGAGAACGTTGAAGAATATTTCCCGCTACCTGCTCACTTTACATCAACACATAATAGCAATATCTTTATATTAGATGTTATTGGAGACAGTATGATAGAAGCTGGTATTCTTGATGGAGATAAAGTAATCGTGCGAAGCCAAACAATTGCTGAGAATGGGGATATCATCGTCGCGATGACTGAAGATGATGAAGCTACCGTTAAACGCTTCTACAAAGAAGAATCACGTTATAGACTTCAACCTGAGAACAGTACAATGGAACCAATTTACTTAGACAATGTAAGTGTCTTAGGTAAAGTAGTAGGATTGTTTAGAGAAATGTAAAAAAGCTGTGATGCACTTGCATCACAGCTTTTTTTATATCATATTCCCTTTATTTGATTATTTGAGCTTTTATTTTTATTATAAAAATCTTTTTATGAAACATCTTTTTTATTTAATAATTCTTTGACACGATCTAAAACGTCAATATCTTTATTATTTATTTCTTTATTTTCCATGTTAAACTTCCCCTTTATATGTTATTCCACCAATCAAATTATTAGAAACAACATGTGTAAAACATTTAAGGAAATATGAAATAATTTTTATATCGTTATTATATCAAAGTTGTTTAGACAATGCACTTTGCTTATCTATTTTCTACTGTTGAGTAATATAGTTTTCAGTCCAATAAGGCTGTAAATCTTCGCCAATATCGACACCTACTCCTAACTCTTTATAATCTTTATTTAAAATGTTCTTTCTGTGTCCCAATGAGTTCATTAGTCCATGATGGGCATAAACACTGCTTATTTGACCATATGCTAAGTTTTCACCTGCAGTTACATAATCAAAACCATCATTGTCTAATCTATCAAATGGAGATAAACCTTGTTTATTCGTATGATCAAAATAATCGTTATCCACCATATCTGTACTATGCTTACGAGCAGTATGACTTACATTTTCATTATAAGATAATGTCGGTAAATCAAATTGAACGCGCTCTGCATTGACTATATCAAAATTTTGAAGTTCTAATGCACGCTTATATTCATCTGAAGCAGTATGGTACTGATTTGTACGCTTATCTTCAGTTGACGAAGCTACTTGCATAATTCCTTTAATTTGATTGTCTTGATGCTTATCATAAAATATGGTCGTATAAATGTTATCAAATTTGAAAACATCATAATCAGGATCATTTTGAACTAACTTAACTTTATCTTTTTGAATCTCATCTAAAGGTTCACCGAGAATTGAACGAACTTTATTCTTTTTCATTTTACTCGTTATACCTTTTTGAGATGTTATTAAGTCTTGGTTTGTATATAATCCTGTTACTTTGTCATCATCATAACTGACCATTACAAATCCATTGTATTGGTCATGATATGCATGCCATTTCTCATTATATTCATTAACGGTTACCCGTTTTGGTTTGCCAAGTTTCTTTTCAACTTCGCTTTTCGTTTGATTGATTTGAATATTATTAATCGCAAATTCTTGTTCTTTCGGCGTCTTTAGTTCAACTTTCTTAGTAGTTTGTTCATCTTCAAGTCCTTGTTGAACATTCATCACTTTTTGTTGAATTTGTTTAGATAAATCTGATTCAGGGACTGGCTTGATTAAGGTTATAATCAATAACAATATGAATAAGTAAAATACTTTTTTCAAGTAGTCCACCTCGCCTATTTTTAGTCGCGGTCACCGTTGAATATTGAATTTCGTACAATCACATAGTCTACTTTAGTGATAGATTGTAAGTCTTTGCCACCTGCATACGAGATAGAACTTTGTAAATCTTGTTCGATTTCAATTAAAGTATCTTTTAATGATCCTTTATGCTCGACAAACATTTTTTTACCTTCTACGTTTTTACGCTCACCTTTTTGGAATTCTGAAGCACTTCCAAAGTATTCTTTGTATAATTTGCCTTCAAGTTCAACAGTTTCACCTGGAGATTCTTCGTGTGCAGCAAATAGTGAACCTACCATAACCATACTAGCACCAAATCTAATTGATTTTGCAATATCACCATTTGTTCTGATTCCACCATCAGCAATAATTGGTTTTCTTGCAGCTTTACTACAATGGTTAATAGCAGCTAATTGCCAGCCACCAGTTCCAAATCCAGTTTTAATTTTTGTTATACAGACTCTACCAGGCCCGATACCAACTTTAGTTGCATCTGCTCCAGCATTTTCTAGTTCACGAACACCTTCTGGCGTTCCAACATTACCAGCAATTACAAATGTTTCTGGAATATGTTGTTTAATGTGCTTAATCATTCTAATAACTTGCTCAGAGTGACCGTGTGCAATATCTATTGTCATATATTCAGGAATTAAATTTTCATTTGCTAATTCTTCTATAAAATCATACTCATCTTTTTTAACACCTACTGAGATAGATGCAAATAAGTTTTTACTTTGCATTTTTTTAATAAATGGAATACGTGCTTTTTCATCAAAGCGATGCATGATATAAAAATAATCATTACTAGCAAACCATTCAGCTAGTTCTTCATTCATCACTGTTTGCATATTAGCAGGTACAACTGGTAATTTAAATGTTTTCGGCCCAAATTTAACAGTAGTATCACATTCAGAGCGACTTTCTACTATACATTTGTTTGGTATTAATTGTACGTCTTCATAATCAAAAATTTTCATATCAATGACCTCTTTCAAAACTATTAATAATAATCCATTAGTTACTATACATGGTTAACATGAAAAAGTAAACGAAATAAGATTATATTTATTAATTATTAAGAGCTTTATCTAAATTCTTGATATTTTCTTCCATTAAAGATTGATATGTGATGTTTTTATCTTTTGCTTCTTCTTTAGTTAATACTTCTAAATTATGAAACTTAAGTGGTTTACTATCAGTATCTTTCTTTATAATATCTGTTACTTTAGAACTTACATTTTGTTCATATAATATATATGGAGATTTTGATTTATTAATCTCTTTTATGATATTTAGAAGTTCTTTTTGACTAGGTTCTTCATTATTCATTCCAGTTACACCTGTTTGTTTAAAATGATAACGATTTGCTAAATATCCAAGAGAGTCATGAGAAATAAATACAGTATCTCGCTTCGTATCTTTTGTGATTTCTTTCATTTCTTTATCGATTTTATCGATATCTGTTATTAGCTTCTTGTAATTCTTTTCATAAGTTTCTTTGTGCGATGCATCTATTTTAACTAATTTATCTTTAATAGATTTAGCCGCTTCTTTATTGGCAATTGGATCAAGCCATATATGCGGGTCATGTTCATTTTCTTCATTATGTGTTGCATCATGTTCATGCTCATGTTCTTCTCCATCTTCATGATGGTGTTCTAATATTTCACTTTCCTCTAAATTAGGAATAGTTTGTAATTTGTGGTCGCCTTGTTTTATAGTAGAGCTAATTTTTTTAGCTACTGGATCCAACTCATCTGAAGAATATACAAATAAATCACTTTTTGCGATATTTAACATTTCTTTTTGAGTGGGTTCGTAATTATGTAAATCAGTACCACTTGGATAGATAGACTCAACATCTACATATTCTCCACCTATTTGTTTAGTAAAACTCTCGTAAGGAAAGTTAGTCGCATAAATTTTTAATTTATCATTACTGTTTGATTTAGATCCACAAGCTGCTAGAAATAAGACAGTAACACATAATACTATAGCTATTTTCAATTTATTTTTCATAAAAATCTCCTTATTTATATTTATTTTATTATAACAATCTGATGTCCCTATTTCATAGAGTAATTCTATTGCTAAGCATTATATTTTATGATATTATTATAAAACGTAATGATTACTATACAGAAAGGCTGATGAACATGCGTGTAAATATCACGTTAGCATGTACTGAAACAGGCGACAGAAACTATATTTCTACTAAAAATAAACGTACAAATCCAGAACGTATTGAATTAAAAAAATATAGTCCAAGATTAGGTCGTCATACTTTACATCGCGAAACAAAATAATTTCTTATTTATAATAAGATATACGACATTAAAAGTCACTTCATTAATTTGGAGTGACTTTTTTATTATTTCTTTAATTTAATGCTTTAAAGCATTTATGTAATAAAATTTTCATTGCTTATTTTCTGAATAGATAATAAAATATTACTTATATTTAAAATAAGTTAATAGTGAAGTAGAAAGTATGGTGATTTATATGGAAGAAATGAAACGTGGTTTAAAGACTAGACACATTTCAATGATAGCTATCGGTGGTTCTATCGGTACAGGTCTATTTATGGCTAGTGGTGCTGTCATTACACAAGCTGGTCCTGCCGGTGCGTTAATAGCATATGCAATTATAGGTGTGATGCTATATTTCTTAATGACTGCTATTGGAGAGCTTGCTACATTTTATCCAGTTTCAGGATCGTTTAGTGCTTATTCTAGTAGATTCATAGACCCTTCTGCAGGTTTTACAGTTGGTTGGTTATATTGGATTATTTGGGCACTAGTGTCTAGTGTGGATATATTAACAGCTGCTAAAATTATTACATATTGGAATATATTTGACAGTATTGATCCATTTGTATGGAGTATGATTTTTATAGTTATATTGTTCTTATTAAATATATTTACTGTTAAAGCATTTGGTGAAGCTGAATATTGGTTAAGTTTTATCAAAGTTGCAACAATAATCATCTTCTTAATTGTCGGTGTGCTAATCATCTTTGGTATTTTAGGTGGTAATGAGCCTTTAGGTTTAACGAACTACACATACAAAGAAGCACCTTTTGTTAATGGTATATCTGGTTTCTTAGGCGTATTACTTGTTGCTGGATTCAGCTTTGGTGGTACTGAAGTTGTTGCAGTTACTGCTGGTGAGTCTGAAAATCCTAAAGAATCTATGCCTAAAGCTATTAGACAAGTGTTCTGGAGAATATTATTATTCTATATTCTAGCAATTGCAGTAATAGCAGCAATAATACCTTATACAGATCCATTGTTATTAAACAAAGATAATACAGTAACACAAAGTCCTTTTACAATTGTATTTGATAGAGTTGGTATCGCATTTGCCGCTTCTATTATTAATGCTGTCATACTAACTGCTTTAATATCAGCTGGTAATTCAGGATTATATGCTACAAGTCGTTTGCTTTATTCTTTATCAAAACATAAACAAGCACCAAAAGTATTTAGTAAATTAAATAAACATAACATGCCATTTGTGTCACTATGTGTCACAATCGTTTTAATATTCTTATCAATCGTATATGCAACGTTAAATGCTGACGGTTACTATAGATTATTAAATATGCTTGGTGCACTTGTTACATTAGTTTGGTTAATGAGCATCATCAGTCACGTTCGTTTAAGAATGGCTATACGAAAACAAGGTAAATCAGAAACTGAAACTTTAGAATATAAAGCACCTTTATATCCTTTAGGCCCTATTATTGTTATTTCAGTTATTGCATTCTTACTAATTGGACAATCATTTGATAGTATCATCAATTTAAATATCCCTATTTTAATTGAATCATTCTTACCTATCATACTTGGCGTTGTTGTTTATTTCATCCATAAATTCATAACAAAAACTAAAGTTATTAAATTAGAAGATATCGATTTATCAAAACACAACTATGATAAATAATGAGTTAATACTACCAACAATACAAATACATTGTTGGTAGTATTTTTTTATACAAAAACAATTGTAACTTTTTCTTATTCCATTATATATAGTATAATAAACATAAATAATTAATAACTCATTAAGAAGGTGAAACAATGACTGGACAAACTAATTTATTTGATGATGTACTTAAACAAGATGAACGCTTTGTTATTGTGGTGCAAAGTGCATTTGATTCTGATTCTCAACTCATAAAAAAGACTTTAAGAGAATATACGAGTTTGACAAGAGAACAAATGCAGTCCTTATTCGATCATTTAAAAGATTTATACTTAAATGAACCTTTTGAAGAAAATCAAGTTTTCTATGATATTACAGTTTATACAAATCAAGATTATGCTGCCGATCAAGTTTATGCACATATAAAAAGAAAAAAATTTAGTCGTGAATGGACGCATACGAGCAAATAAAGGAGTTATTTCATGTCTCAACAGAGTAAAGTTTTCCCTCTAGATAACGAAAAGCAAGTAGAGGTTAAAGTAATAGATAATCGATTTCAGTTCGAAATAGATGAAATGCTAGCCATGACCCAAGAAGAACATTCAGAGTTTCCTTATATCCCTGTATCTCCCTGTTTAGGATATTCAAGAGCATTGTATCCAGAACATCCATTATTAGTCGGTTTATTATTAGGATTTTTATATCATGAAGCCTTAACCGGTGAAACTGATGAAAGGATGGAGACTGTTGCAAGTGCTATTAATAGTCAAAACAGAGGTAAGATGATTCAAGCATTAAATTTAGTAGAAACGAACAAACTTGGACATTACCCACCTACTCGATTTTTAGGATTGAGTGAGCGTGCAGTTAATCTCGGACATTCTATATTTAGTTTATTTGAAGATGATGTTATGTTCTTGGCTTCTACAAGAGATAAAGTGATATCTCACCCACCTTTACTTGATCATAGTGATATTGTTGATACACAAGAAAGACTGTTTTTCTATACTAAAGATAAAGACTTTTTTGATAATGATGAGAGGATTGCCATTATAGATAACCATTTGTTAAATGGTCATTCAGTAATTAATCTAATTATGAAAATTCATAAAAAATATCCATCTAGACAAATGTTTACGGTATTAACACCTATCGATTTAAGATCACAAAGTGTTAAAGAATCATTTTCTAGTTTGGAAAAATCTTTAAATATCAAGATTAATATCATTTCATTAATGTCTTTCGATGTAGAAGTCCAAGATATACAAAATGTTACGCATCAACTTACTCATAATGAACTATTAAAAAATAACCACCATGAAACAAAAGTACAATATTATTCGTTAAGACATATTATAAATGATTACTTTATCGTTAAAGCTCAAAATATGTTACGTAATGGAACAATCCATGATAATCCATACTTTATTTCAACAGGTAGATTTACTTTAAACGGTAGAGAACAACAAATTTCTGAAGAATTATTCCAACGTATGGGCGAGTTACTCGGTGATTTATTAGATGATTCATCTAAAATGATTATCGGCATTGGAGAATTTCTATATGTACCTCTGCAAATTGCTAGATATTTACCTGGGAAGGAAGTAAAAGTTCAAGGTACAACACGTTTTAATTTTGATTCAAGTACACTGAACCATTCAAACAAAAAAATTAGCTTCATGTCTCCTTTAGAGAGATCAATCACTCATTATTTATATAACTTAGAAATAGATCAATATGATCAAATCATTGTATTAGTTGAGAGATTGAGACACAAAACAGAAATAGATGATTTAGTTCAACAGTTGAAAATACTAGGTGCAAAATCAATTTTAGTTATTGAAATGACTTCTATTGCTTTTAACGAGGATAGACTTTATTAGACATAAAAAAGCCGTGAAGTATGGATATTCCATCCTACTTCACGGCTTTTAATTATTCTTATGACTTAAGTAATTTTTCTAAAGCTGTCACGATACCATTATTATCATGGTCATCAGTTACAACGTCTGCAAGTTCTTTAATCGTATCATTAGCGTTACCCATAGCAACACCAATAGCTGCTTTCTCTAACATATCTGAGTCATTTAAACTATCTCCGAATGCAATAACTTCTGAAAAATCCGCTTCTATTTTATCAAAAAGCTTTTGAAGTGATTTTCCTTTAGATACTTCATTATTCATAAACTCTAAGAAATAAGGCTTACTTGTAGTTGAAGAAATATGATCGTTAAATTGTCCATTTAGAGACTGATTAGCTTTTGAGATATTTTCTTCGTAATCTATTCCCATAACTTTAGGTACATCTTCAGTAATGACTTCTTTTAAATCTGATACCGATACCATCGGCAAGCCTGTTAATTCACTTTCAATATTCATATATTCATGTGTAGAATCATAAACGATTTCATCATTGATATATGTTAAACTGAAGAAATTATTTTCTCTACAAAAATCTATAATTTTATGTGCATTTTCTTTATCTATCGTCTGTTTAAAGACAACTTCATTTGTTGCTGCATCTGTAATAATTGCACCATTATAACTTACAATATATCCACCATTTTGTTTCAAATTTAAAGATTCTGCATGCTTTGTCATACCTGCTGTTGGTCTACCAGAAGCAAGTATAATTTTCATGCCTTCTTGTTGTTTTTTTAATAAATATGCATGTGTTTCTTCACTAATTTTATTTTCTGAAGTTAACAATGTATCATCCATATCCATAACTATGTATTTATATGTCATAACTATCTCCTTAAATGCAATGATGCTTACATTCTACCATAAGAAGAATGTAAGCATCATCTTTATTTTATAAATTAATTGTTGTTTGTTTTACGCCAAATCTATTAATTGTTACAAGCTCTGACTCACAATCTTTAAATTTTTCTTGTAATGTACGCACTAATTTACCACTGAGTTCTTTTTTAATAAGTGTTAATACTGTTGGGCCCGCCCCACTAATAACTGTGGCATAAGCGCCGTGTTCTAATGCTATTGTCTTAATATCTTCAAAGTCTGGAATTAAATATTGTCTATACGGCTCATGAAAACCATCTTTCATCATCATTTTTCCAGCTAGTTCATAATTATGTTGAATTAAAGCACTAATCATCGTATTACTAATTGCACTATATTTTACTGCATCTTTTAATGCTAAATTCTCTGGTAATACTTTTCTAGCTTTTTCGGTAGATAATTCATAAGACGGTATCGTCGCTATGACATCCACTTTTGGGATATCAATATAAGATACATCGGTTTGGTTTTCTTCTGGATCATAAACACCTAAGACTAAGCCACCATATATAGTCGGTGCAACATTATCAGGATGTCCTTCGATTTCTGTTGCCAATTGAAGCAATTCATATTTAGATAGTTTTAAGTTTGCAAAATGGTTCGCCAAAAAGAGACCTGTTACTAATGCTGAAGCGGAACTTCCTAAACCTCTTGCTAATGGTATATCACTATACATTTTCAATCGAAGTGGAGGTACTTTTTGATTGAATTTATTTGCTGCTTGTTGTGCAATTTGAGTAATATAATGTGTTTCATCTTCAGGTAAACCTGTTAAATGAGGTCCAATGTGCTCAAAGTGCCATTGCTGATCTACTGATACGCTTGCTTCAACTTCTAAGTATTTATCTAAAGCCATCCCTATAGAATCAAACCCAACTCCTAAATTTGCTGTTGATGCTGGTACTTTGAGTTGTAATTTCTTCATCGTAAAGCACTCTCGATATAATCAATAATAGATTGTTCGTCATTCTCTAGTGGTGTGATTGGTGAATCCAATAAATCAATCGCTGTATCTGGATCTTTCAATCCATTACCAGTTAATATGGCAACTACAGTTTGATTTGGTTTTAATTTTCCTTGTTCATGTAATTTCAATAAACCTGCAATTGATGCGTTACTTGCTGGTTCGCTAAACACGCCTTCTTTACTAGTCATTAATTTATAAGCTTTTAAAATTTCTTCATCTGTAACACTATCAATCAAACCATTTGACTCATCTCTCGCCTCTTCTGCCATTTTCCAACTTGCAGGATTTCCAATTCTGATAGCAGTAGCGACAGTTTCAGGATTTTTAACAACTTTACCTTGAACTATCGGTGATGCACCCTCTGCTTGGAAACCACACATTACCGGTAATCCAGATTGATTCAAATTATCAAATTCTTTGAAACCTTTCCAATATGCAGTGATATTTCCCGCGTTTCCAACTGGAATAGCAAAAGTATCTGGCGCTTTACCATCTAACTGTTCTACGATTTCAAACGCACTTGTTTTTTGACCTTCAATTCTATATGGATTAACCGAGTTAACTAAAGCAATTTCGCCTTTTTCCGCAACCTTTTTTACGATATTTAAAGCTTCGTCAAAGTTTCCTTTAATTGAAACGATTTCTGCACCATACATAACTGCTTGTGCTAGCTTACCTAAAGCTATTTTGCCTTCAGGTATTACAACAATCGCTTTCATACCAGCTCTTGCTGCATACGCAGCAGCTGAAGCAGAAGTATTTCCAGTAGAAGCACAAATAACAATTTTCTTACCTTCTTCTTTAGCCTTAGCAACTGCCATAACCATACCTCTGTCTTTAAATGAGCCAGTTGGATTCAAGCCTTCGAATTTAGCATATAGATTAATGTTTAATTGCTCTGATAAATAAGGTAAATGAATTAATGGTGTATTACCTTCATTTAATGTTAATTCTGGTGTATTTTCATTTACTGGTAAATATTCTTTATATTTATGAATAAGTCCTTGCCATCTTCCCATACTATTGGTCTCCTTCGATTGGATAATATTTTAAAATATTTAACCCATTTTCTTTAAGTTTTTCAGTTGGTAATTCATCTATACCTCTAATAACAATGCCATAAGTATTTTCAGTTCTTTGTTCTACTTTAACACTTCTATGGAAATCTATTATTGATTTAATATCTTCTCTTAATTGATCTTCATCTTTATTACTTTCTACAATGATAAAGTGACTATTTTTCAGAGGGAATTTCACGACATCATCTTCTACAATCTCTTTAGTTGCCTCAGTTTTTAGTTCAAAGTGTGGTGGCAATGTGTGTAAGTCTGATTCAAACTGTAGCGAAACATTCAATAAGTCTGATACAACTGCACTTCCAGTTGCTAAACTGCCTGCACCTTTACCATAGAACATAGTATCTCCTACTGCATCACCAATAACGTAAATAGCATTATACTCGTCTTCTACATGAGACATTTGATGGCTGTTCGGTAATAAAGTCGGTTTTACGCTTGCTACAACTTGACCATCTTCGAATTTACCTTGGCCTATAAGTTTAATTTTATAACCTAATTTTTCAGCTACTTTTATGTCTTCAATTTCGACATTCGAAATGCCTATTCTTTCTACATCTTCTAATGAAATAACTCTATTAAATGATAAATAGCTCGTAATAACTACTTTACGAGCTGCGTCTACGCCTTCAACATCATCAGTAGGATCTGCTTCTGCATAACCTAAATCTGTTGCAAGTTGTAGTGCTTCTTCATAAGATTTACCTTCTCGTGTCATTTGGCTAAGGATAAAGTTTGATGTTCCGTTAAAAATACCCATAAATTGATTAATATTGTTCGCGTTTAAACCATTATTAATTGCGTTAACAATTGGGATACCACCGGCAACACTTGCTTCATATTTTAACGCTACTTTATTTTTTTCTGCTAAATCTTCTAATACTCTTAAGTGAACAGCCAATAAATCTTTATTTGCTGTAATAACATGAATACCTTTAGATAAGAATGATTTAAGCCATTCTACAGTTGGTTCAATGCCACCCATAACTTCAACAACTATATCTAATTCATCATCGTTTAAAATATCATCAATATTTTCAGTTAAATGATATCTTGAAGTATTAATCGCTCTTTTCTTTCCAATAGAGCTAACAAGTATATGTTTAATATGTATAGACTTTCCGATTGTGTCTTCTATTTGCTCTTTATTTTCTTCAATAATCTTCACAACTCCTGTACCTACCGTACCGAGTCCTAATACTGCTACATTTAATACTTTCATTTCCTCACTCACCTTAATATATTGTTCTTGTAAAAAATACAAATGTCTACTTGAAATAGACTCAACTTTATTATAGTATAAATTCATTAAAGATTTTTGTAAAGTTTGAATTATTTGAATTAATAGTAATATTAACACTATTCCAAGCTTTGTAAAGTAGTACAATAACAATACCCCCAGTAAAAGGACTGATAAAATGAAAGTTTCAAAATTCGGCGGAAGTTCCGTTGCTAATAGCACACAAATCAAAAAAGTATTAGACATTATTAATAGTGACGATGAAAGGAAAATTGTCGTAGTATCAGCACCCGGTAAACGTTTTAAAGAAGATGTAAAAACAACTGACTTACTTATACGTTTGTATGAAAAAATTATAAATAAGCTAGACTACACACATAAATTCCAACAAATCATTGAACGTTATCAAGAAATCGTAGTAGAACTAGAAATGGATGAAATCATTTTAGAACAATTAAAAAATGACTTAAATTGCTTAATTGATACTTACGAAGATAAACCTAAACGATTATTAGACGCATTAAAAAGTTGTGGTGAAGACTTTAACGCTCAAATCATCGCACAATACAATAATGATTTAGGTTTCCCTACTCGATATTTATCTCCAAAAGACGCTGGAATTATCGTTACTGATGAACCCGGTAACGCTATGATATTAGAATCTTCATACGAAAAAATTCATAAATTACGTGAATATGAAGAAACACTTATCGTTCCAGGTTTCTTTGGCTATTCAGAGAATGGAGATATTGTAACTTTCCCTAGAGGCGGATCAGATATTACTGGAGCAATTTTAGCGAGAGGCATTGAAGCTAGCTTATATGAAAACTTTACAGATGTGTCCGGTATATTTAGAGCTAATCCTACTGTTGTATCTCAACCTGAAATCATACCTGAAATCACATATCGAGAAATGCGGGAACTATCATATGCTGGATTCGGAGTTTTCCATGATGAAGCTCTAGAACCATTATATAAAGATAGAATTCCTGTTGTGATTAAAAATACTAACAAACCTCATGACAAAGGAACATTTATCGTAAGTGAACGTGACATATCTAGTCTGTCACAAATCGTCTCAGGCGTAAGTTGTGACAAAGGATTTACGATTATCAATATTAAAAAATACTTAATGAACAGAGAAGTTGGATTCACAAGACGTGTGTTAAGCATATTAGAAGAAGAAAATATCTCTATCGAACATATTCCTTCAGGCATAGATAACTTAAGTATCATCATGAGAACAACACAAATAAGTGGTAAAGAACAAAATGTACTTAATAAAATAAGAAATCAAATTCAAGTTGATGAACTGACAATCGACTATGATTTAGCGATATTGATGATAGTTGGAGAAGGTATGAATCGAGCAATTGGAACAGCTGCAAGTGCAACAAATGCATTGAGCAAAAACAAAATAAACTTAAACATGATTAACCAAGGTTCTTCAGAAATATCTATGATGTTTGGTATCGATGAACATTATTCTGATATAGCCGTTCAAGCTATTTATGATGAGTACTTTACGAAACAACCAACTGAAGTTATTTAACAATCAAGCTAAGCCAAATGAAATTGGCTCAGCTTGATTTTTTATATTCAGTGAAAGAAATATAAAAGTTCTAACGTGCTAGATATTTATCACTTGCACGTTACATTTTCTAACGAGCTAGACTTTTCTAACAAGCACGTTAGAACTATATTTTCTATGATTTATATGTCATTTTACTTTAAATACATGTGATTAAGACTTCTAACGTGCTTGATATTTGTCACTTGCACGTTACATTTTCTAATGAGCTAGACTTTTTTAACAAGCACGTTAGAACTATATTTTCTATGATTTATATGTCATTTTACTTTAAATACATGTAATTAAGACTTCTAACGTGCTAGATATTTATCACTTGCACGTTACATTTTCTAACGAGCTAAACTTTTCTAACATGCACGTTAGAACTATATTTCCTATGATTTATATGCCATTTTACTTTAAATACATGTAATTAAAACTTCTAACGTGCTAGATATTTGTCACTTGCACGTTACATTTTCTAATGTGCTAGACTTTTCTAACAAGCATGTTAGAACGAATGCACCTATCATTTTATAATGTGCTAACGTCCACTACAGGCTCGAGTCATACCCCCGACTTTCAAAATCGCAAAAGAGTCCGAGTATAAATGAATACTCTTAATCCATTGTTATTTAGAATTAATGGGTTAGGAGTATTTTTTGAATAAGGGATTTATGTCCCAGAATCATTATTATTTACTATGTTTCGGCTAATATAATGTGATTGAGCTTATCTGCACCAATAACTTTTCTGAGCATAAAAAATTGATAATAACTTAAATGCTGTATTAGCTTTTGATATTTATAAATATCATCTTGTCTTAATTCATGATACAACTTATACATCATTTGTATTTCTGGCCTTAAATATTTCACGTCATATTCTAAGCTATGAAAGTATATTTTGTAATCATCAATTTCAATATTATGATCATGACTAAATTGCCACTTTTCATCTTTTGTTTCGTAAATGTATACTTTAATTATCCTCGCATTTGTTACCGGATCATAAATAAAGTATTTACTGTAATCTGACAGTTCATTTTCTGAGATATGCTCATATTCATTTAATGGTGTCTTCACAACAAATTGATAATTACGCTTTCTAAAGTAAGCATTTAATTCGTCCATTTCTTCTCGACTTATTGTGATACCAATTATTTCTTTTATATGTGTACACTCATTCAAAAATAAATCTACAGCAAGTTCTCCACAAACAATATATTGCAAAGGATAGTCAGACATAATATTTTTCAATTCTTCTAATGTTAAATATTGTTCGTTAGATTCCATTTTCAACCTCCAAAGAAAGCGTTTTCAATTACTTTCATTTTAACAGATTTGGAATCTTTATCCAATAGGTAAGAAATAATTTATTCTTTACGATTTCGTGAATTTTCTTCACTAAATCCATTTGGATATCTTTTTTGTAATTTTTCGATATTACTCTGCCCTATTTCATCCATTTCAATATTGAGTGCTGTAGCACAACACGATATGTACCACATAACATCGCCTAATTCTTTTTTCAGCGCTGTCTTATCTAATTCATGACCATGGAATACATGTTTTTTGATTACATCTGCTACTTCGCCCGCTTCACCTGTTAATCCTAATGCACCATTAATTAAACTTTGAGTCGGGTCCTTATGAATATTTGACATTGTTCTTTTTGATAATTTTTGGTATTCATTTAGTTCCATTTCAATTACCTCTTTTTAATATGATTTTTCAATAGTTGTATTACTGCCTGTGTTCCGTTATCATCGTATCCTGCTTCGCTTAAAGCATCATAAACTTCTTTTGCTTTTAGCAAACCTGGCATATATAATCCCATCTTCTCACTTTCTTCAATTGCTAATTTCATATCTTTAATAAAGTGCTTTACGTAAAAGCCTGGTGCATAATCTTCTTTTACCATTCTAGGACCAAGATTAGATAAAGACCAACTTCCTGCTGCTCCATGTTCAATGGAATTAAATACTTTATCAATATCTAATCCTGCTTCTTCAGCATAAATAATTGCTTCTGCTACTCCTAACATACCTGCAGCAATAGCTATTTGATTTGATAATTTCGTATGTTGACCATTTCCGCTTTTACCTTGATATACTACATTTTTACCTAGCAAATTAAATATATCTTCCACTTGATTATAGGCTTCTTGATCTCCACCTACCATAATCGTCAACGCAGCATTTTTTGCGCCTACATCTCCACCAGAAACTGGTGCATCTAAACTTTTAATATTTCGTTCTTTTGCTTTTTCATAAATGTCGTGAGCTAAAGCAGGACTTGATGTCGTCATATCAATCACAATACTATTTGCTTTGGCATGATTTAAAATACCATCTTGACTTAAATAAATTGACTCAACATCTTTTGGATATCCTACTATAGATATTATAATGTCACTTTTTTCAGAAAGCGTAGCTATCGTGTCACACCAAGTTGCGCCTTTTTCAACTAAATCATCTGCTTTAGACTTAGTTCTGTTATATACATTCACTTCATAACCTTTATCAATTAAATGGCCAGCCATTGATTTTCCCATGACGCCTGTACCTACGAACCCAATTGTTTTACTACTCATAAATCTTCCTCCTTAATAACTTCTTCATATTTGTATTATACCGATTTGTTAGAAAAATCAAAAATTTTTAAAATTAAATAGGTCGATATTTCGTTGTATTGATTATTTGTAAATATTGTTTAACTAATATTAATAACGATGTTGAAAAATTTAAAATAATTTAAAATTAATTGGGTTTTATTCAAAATTATTGTGGTATTTAAAGAATATTGATACATAAGTGTCAATCTCATTATCAAAATAAAGGAGTGTATTTTATGAAGAAATTTTTAATATTACTTTTATCTTCTTTTCTATTTTTAGCTGCATGCGGTAATGGCAGCGATAGTAAAGAAGATTCATCATCTGAAAAAGAGTCTTCAAGTTCAAAATCTGATGATAGCTCTAAATCAAGTGACAAAAAATATTCTGAGAAAGGCTCTAGTAAAGATTCAGCAAGTGGCTCTGAAGATAAAAGCTCTGATAGTAAAGCTAACAGTAGCGATAAAGATTCTTCTGATGATAGCTCTTCTACATCTTCTGATTCTAATTCAGATGACTCTAATACAGAAGATTCTAATTCATCATCTAATAGCGCTGAAAACTCAGATTCAAACACATCTGGAGATAGTTCATCATCTAATGAATCAAATAATAGTGCTAACTCAGCTTCTAACAGTGAAGCAAATGAGAACGCTACAAATGAAAATAGTTCAGCACAATCGAACGATAATCAACAGCAAGCTGATGAAAGTAATTCTATGAATAACAACAACTTAAATAATAACGAAACTGTATCAGCTTTAGGTGCAGAACAAGCTCAGCAAATATATAATGAGTCTGGTGTAAACCCATACCTTAATTCTATCAATGCTGAATGGAGACAAGAATATAACGGCGGTCTAACTAATCCTGAAAAAGCTTCATTAAATGCTTTAGAAAAAGGTACTTATAATGGACCTGAACAACCTGAATTATTCTATAATGCATTAGTAGAAATTCAACAACAATATGCACAATAAGGATTTTAAAAAAGCGTTAAGTCATTTAGATGACTTAACGCTTTTTTAGTAAAATATATAATTTAATTCAACATGTACTGCTTAATTTGTTCTATAAAATAGTCTTTCATTTCATTAATAATCCAATCATCAGGTATGCCATCTACTGTTGTACGCCAGTTAGTATGCATTTCTAATGAACGATGAGGGCACTCAGTTTCACTAAATTCTAAATGTAATCTCACTGTATCTCTATTGGGCATTAAATTATAATCAGTCATATCTGCTGCTATGACTCTGAATGTTTCTTGCTCATTTAATAAAAATTCTTCATCTGAACTCGAAAGTGATTCCAGTACCTCGTAACCTATATATTGTTCATTGCCTACTTCGTTTGCTGTATGCCAAGCAATATTTTCTGTATCAATTGCTTGCCATTGGTAATTACGATCAATGTAATAATGAGCAATACCTTGAATATATCTATCTTCCGGTGCGTCTTTTAATACTTCTCGCCATTCATTAGCATTTAATTCACTCGCATCATTATGAACAACAACACCTAATAATGGTTTTTCTCTTTTATCCATAGAATAATTGATATAATCATTTTGTGAGGCCATTTATATTCTCCCCTTTTTATTTCTTTTTATCATTTTAACATATAAAAGTATAAAACTTGAAACTGTATATCTTATCTCATACATGGTATGGTAATAAAAAATATTTCAGGAGGCATTACTCATATGACACAACATTTTCATAAGGGAATATTGTTTTATCATAAAGCTTCTGGCCAAGGCGATGTATACCAAGAGCTTGGTCAAATAACAGAAAACTTAACAAAATTCTGTGATGATTTAACAATTAAATTAAGTAAAGAAGAAGGAGACATTAAATCATTTTGCAAAGAAATAAGTAACAATAATTATGCTACACCTTATGATGTGTTATTTATTTTAGGCGGAGATGGTACTTTAAATGAACTTGTAAATGGTGTAGTTGAAAATAACATTCAACTACCTATAGGTGTACTTCCTGGCGGTACATTTAATGATTTCACTAAGACATTAAACTTATCACAAAAACCTATGCAAGCTTCTGAAGACTTATTGAACAGTCAAATTAAATCCTTTGATGTTCTAAGTGTAAACGGCGTGTATGCTCTAAACTTTACAGGTATTGGACTTATGGTTCAAAATGCTGAAAATGTACAATCTAATCAAAAAGAACTACTAGGTAAATTTAGCTATGTATTTTCAACATTAAAAACTGTTTCTAATCCGCAAATATATGATTATCATCTAATAGCTGATGAAAAAGAATATAGAGGTGAAACATCTATGATATTAATTGCTAACGGCCAACACGTAGGTGGCAATAGAATTCCATTAGAAGACTTATCTCCAAACGATGGCAATATGAACATATTCGTTTTTGAAAATCATAATTTTAGTATTATAAATGATTTCTTCAAAGTAAAAGATAGTATGAATTGGAATGAAATTAGCGACAGTATTACACACATTTCGTGTAAAGACGCGTATCTCAAAACAGATCCAGATGCTAGGTTAGATATCGATGGAGAAATTCAATATAATACACCTATTGAAGTCAAAGTATTAAAAGAACGTGTTAAATTGCTTTATTTGGATATGGAAGAATAAACAACATATAAATAAAAACAGCAAAATTCTTATATAAGAATTTTGCTGTTTTTTATTTTACAGGACTATTAAGCCCTATTCTATTTTATTATGCGTATATATTACCATGTTCATCAGACGGTCTCAATAATGCGAGAACTGCGCTTATAAACGCGATGATATGAGGAATTCCCGTCCAACAGAATGCTAAGTGTAATAATCCTACAACTGGTTTTTGTGCGTAAAATTTATGAACGCCAAAGTTTCCTAATAAGATTGCTAAAGCAATATAAATCCATTTATTAACTAACATTGTACCCCTCCTTTAACTACACTTATTATTATAAAGTATTCTATTTATTAATACCCTATTTATACCTAACAAAATCTCTTATCATGTGACAATTTTGTTAGATTAAATAAAAGGGAGTGGTACAGAAATCTCATTTTAATAAATAGATTTCGTAGTCCCACCCCGGCAAGGATGACTAGGGTTGGAAAAAGCTTGATATAAGCGCATTTTCAATCCAGTCAGCTACTGCCATTATAATTAAAGAGGCTGAGACATGTATTTATGTCCCAGCCTCTATAAAATCACCAAGAGTGTTATCTTCTCTATTGGTAATGAATATTAAATTTAGTTACCTAAATATTGATTAAATTCACGAATAAATTGAGATCTACTATCATTAGATTGATATTTCAATCCGCCTAACATAATAGACTGACTACTAACTGTGATAAAATCATAATCAATTGAATGTTTTAAAAATATATTTTGAGCTTCTTCTTCATTGTATTTGTTCTCTAAATCTTCAAATACTAATATTTTTTTATCGAAAAACATAATTGCCTCCAAAAAAACTTAATATATAAATACTACAAAATATCTAAGCCCTATACTAGAGGCAAATCATGTAAATTATCACTTTTAAATACAAATCGTTATTTTTTTAGTAGAATGAAATATCAAATTTTGATGTTTTTGAATGTTTTTGATTTATTTTGATTGTTATTAAATAAATATTATTTTTTTATAAATTCATCTTCTAAATGTGCCATCATTTTTCTAGCTTTTTCTAAACCTGGAGACTCTTTTTCCACTTCTGTTTGTTTAAGTTCGACAATATTTAAATCAATTTCATCTTTAAGTTTCGTCCATATTTTTTGGTATACTTGATCATCCATGAAAATTACCTCCTATAAATATCTTTCATATATTACTTTACCCTTTTGGTACCAACTCAATCATAGTATATTAGCAATTTTTATTTTATGATACAATAATCGTTAATTAGAAAAGGAGTGAACTTTGATGGAATTTAGCACGGCAATAAAAAAAGGTATAAAAGCCAATAAAAATGTATATATTATGACTGTTCATAATAATTTATTTAAAGTTGAAGAATTACTTAAAGATGGGTTTCAACATATTTTACTCGAAACACGAGATCATGTTATTAATGTAGCTAAAGAACATATTATATATGTACAGACTGATAAATAAATTAACACGAGTTTAATAATATATCATTTTATGCTGGGACATTTTTAAAGTTCTAGCATATTTTTATATAAAATCGATATTTCACTTTACAAAACAGAACATATGTTCGTATAATGTAAGTATTAACTATTCCAAGGAGTGTTCTGAAATGGATAAATACTTACATTTAATCGTTAATCGTTTTGAATCTTATATCACGTTTTTAGACCATTTTGAATCAACTAATGAAGCAGCTACCTTTATAAATGAATCTTTCATATATAATGAAATGAACAGAGTAGATCATTTATTAAAACATAACAAGAATTTAATAAACAACAAACGACGCGATTATGAATTATATTTTGTTGAATTATTCCATATTTATCACAATACAAAGTCATCACAACATCAATTCGAGACAATGTTATTTAGTCTAAAAAATGCCATTAAAGCTTTAAAAGAAACTTCTCATCATCATTTACAAAATCAATTATAGTTATCTTACTTAAAGATCATTAATATACCAAATACGATTAATAATATATATACGTATTTAATAAAAGATTTTGGATCTATTCTTTTGCTAATCATATTACCAAATAGCAACGTTAGTACGAGTAAAGGAATAACAATAATGAGCAAATACCATAATGATGGTGACCAAAATCCAGAAACACCATGACTCGTAACAATAAAGCATCCAGTTATAAAAAAGTGTACTTGAGAAATCTTTTTAAGATCAAATATATCCCACTTTTTCAAAGTACCATAAATAACGATTGGCACACCATGACTATTATAAGCGCTACCTAAAAGACCCGCTATAGTACCAGCAATATAATCAAATTGATTTGGTATTTTTTTATTTATTTGATAAACCTTTACAAATTGATTAATGAGATTAACTAGACCATATACTAATATAAAGATACCTAAGCACTTTACTATTACAGCTTCATCAGTCCATTTAACAATAAATATTCCAATCGGGGCACCTATAATAGAACCAATTAGCAACCTTTTAATAATCGACCAATCAATGTCTTTTCGACTTTTAATAAATACAGGAAAAGCAACAAGAATACCAATTATTGCGACTATAGATACAGATAACTTAAAATCAATATTCAATAATGAAAGTAATGGCATCGTCACTAGCGCTTCACCAAAACCAAATATATTTCTTACTAAAGCACCTAACAAAATAGCAATTACTACTAGAATTAATAATGAAATATTCATAAGTTCCCCTTTAAATGTAACTTCAAAATACAAAAATGAGAGAGTCTGAGACAATTAATTATGTCCCAGACTCTTTAAAATAGTTATATCTATTATACCATTTCTAACACTTATATATAATTCATTATAATTAACATTCGAGTTATTTTAACATCAGTTGATAAAACACTAATGTTAACCAATTATCAAATTTAAACCCAACATTACTTAACGTACCAACGTGATTGAACCCTTTCTTCTTATGTAACGCTACACTACCTTCATTACTATCATCGATACCAGCTACCATCGTTTTATACCCTGCTTCAATAGCAAGCGAAATAACTTCATCTAATAAAGCTGATGCAATACCTAACCTCTTATAACGTGGGTCAACATAAATAGAATGTTCAACAGTATATTGATATGCAGGCCAATTACGAAAAGGACCATAAGTAGCAAAACCAACAACACGGTTATCCCTTTCAAAAACAATTATCGGCAAACTATCGTTTCTTTTATTCTCGAACCAAACTTTACGTTCATCCAAATCCGTTTCATCATATGTATAAACAGTTGTAGTATTTACAATAGCGTCATTATAAATATCTAAAATATAAACTAAATCATTTTCAGTAGCATATCTAATCATAACCCGACCTCCTCTAAAACTTATTAAATTATACCAATTAAAAAGCATAAGTAAAATTTCTGTTAAAAAATATAACATGAATAGTAATGAGATATATAATAGAATTAGTGAGTTAGATTTGTATGTTTAAATTAATAAAATATATTTATAATTTAATTGTTTTTAATAATAATACGTTATTTTATTAATAATGATATAATGTTTATGTAATGACATTTAAGAGGTGAAGTTTATGAGTAAACAGAAGAGATTATCACGGAATAAACTTTTTAAAAAATTTTTATTTAACGCTCTCTTAGCTTTTTATCTTATCGCAGCTTTCTTAATAATAATTATTGCATTCTATAAAGATACTGAAATAATTACTGTAGGTTTTGCCGTAATATTATATACTCTTATGAACTTATATATTAAAAATAGTAATTACGATGACGACCAAAAAACTATAGATGAGAATATGACTGATGCCGGGTTAATTAGTTTAATGTCAGCTTATATATTATATAAATTATTTTTCATGGAAACAAATTTATTTACAACTAAAGCTGGAGAATCAACGTTTCAAGGAATATTATTCTTAATAATAACAATCGTAGCGTTCGGATTAATAAATATAATATTAATTTCAAAACACAATCAAAAAAAGCATGATAAAAACTCAAAATAGCATTAATGCATACAAAGAATTTTAATATTATTTGAATGTTGAATTAAAATCAACCACTTAAAAATTAGACAACTATCTTTAAATTTTTATTGCCTTTTTTTGTCAATATGGTTATTATAATTATATAATTTAAATGAGCTTATATAGTTAGGAATAAGCAAGCTTAAAGAAAATTCATCCTCAATACTTATAGAAAACAGTAAAATTATATAAATAAAACAGTAAAAAGAGAGAAGAACTTGTTATTAAAATACAGTCTTCTCTCTTTTTTATTTTGATATTTTTTATTGAATAACTATATTTTAATTTAATTAATCACTTTAAGAAGTGTTTAATAAAAAATTATAAAGGAGAAGAAGTACGATGGGAAAAAATAAAAAAGATGAAGTTTTATATAATGAGAAAGGAGAACGTGTCATTATTAAAGAAAAAAAGAAAAATCCTTTACTAGTTGGTTGTTTAGGTCTAATCATAATAATTATCATAATAAGTGCTTGTGCTGCAGCTTTAGGTGGTGGAAACAATAATAAATCATCAAATGATAAGGCTGAACAACAAGAGAAAAAATCAAGTAAGAATAATGATGAGAAAAATAAAAATGAATCTACTAATCAAGAAGAAAAAGATAGCCCTAAAACAACAAGAGAACAAAAAGCTGCTTTGAAAAAAGCAGAAACTTATTCTAAAACAATGCATATGTCTAAAAACGGTATCTATAATCAACTTACGTCATCAGTGGAAGGATTTAAACCCGAAGACGCTCAATATGCGGTAGATCATTTAAAAGCAGACTATAATAAGAATGCTTTAGAAAAAGCTAAAGAATATGCTAAAACTATGAATATGTCTAATGATGCGATTCATCAACAATTAACTTCGACTATAGAAGGTTTTACAGCTGAAGAAGCACAATATGCAATAGATCATTTAAAAAATTAAAATCTTTATAAAAAACAATGGGGTGTTATTAAAACTACCCTATTGTTTTTTATTTATTATATCATTTCAAATACTCACCTTTGTTCCTTGATGAAAGATCAACTTCCATTCATCTTTATATAAAACCCATATCGAACTTCTATTACTAGCCATGCCAGAGCTTTTGTTTACTAAAATATATTTACACAAATAACTATTATTTGATAATTGTACTTCGTTAAAATTCAATATTTCATACTCATTAGAATCTAAATCAACCTCAATAAAATCTTCTTTTTTAAATACCTTTCCAGATTGGCCAAATTCTTCAAATTCAGGATGAAGGATATCTAAATACTTTCCATTTTTTCTATTATCCGAATTCAAGTGAAAATATTCGTATTCGATCATAAAATACACCCTTTTCTATCGTATATATTTTATAGTGATTAATTATCTTAATCATACACCTAAAAATATTATTTTGTTTTCTATAACAATAATTTATATATAATCATTAACTTGAATATTCATTGTATATTGATATCATTAATTTGAGGTGGTAAAAATGAGATTTGAAGATAAAAAAGAACTAGAATTCACCGTTTTAGGCTTCGATATTAAGATTGATACTTTCTATAAATTACTTTATCAAATTAACGATATAATCTTAGCAATGTTCTTTATCGTTGGTAGTTTTTTATTTTTTAAAGAGTCTACAACATTTGCTGGTACTGTTTTATTTGTAATTGGTAGTATTCAAATGCTTATAAGACCATTAATCGCTATTACACGAGACATTCATATTAGTAAGGTAAAAAAAGATATTACAAAATAGATAAAAATGGGAGTGGGATATATGTATCCTAGACTCATTTTGTTATTTCTTAGTTCTACCATTTTTTCTTATGTTTACAGCTATTATATCAACTCTTAAATGATATTTCACTTTAGATTTTTTCGTGAAGATATACGAAAGTACTTTTAAAAGTGCAACTACTTGGATTAATATCAAAGTAAATCCAACAAAAGATGCTCTACTTGGATTTTTGTCTTAGTTAATCCAACAAAAGGTGCTCTACTGTAGTGAACCCTAAAAGTTGGACTTTTTTATAATATATTTACTTTGAAATTTTCCCTGTATTCTACAGGTGACATTCCATTTAATTTCGTCTTGATACGATCATGATTGTAATACTTAATATATTGAATTATATCTTTTTTTAAAACATCGTAACTATCATATTTCATACCGTAAAACATTTCTTGTTTGAGTAATCCAAAGAAATTTTCCATTGGCGCATTGTCTAAACAGTTTCCCTTACGGGACATACTTTGGAATATATTATTTTCCTTTAAAGTAGAAACCCAGGAATTATGTTGATAATGCCACCCTTGGTCTGTATGAATAGTAGTTCGATAGCTCAAATTTTTTAGTTTATCAATGCAAGTAATTAACGATTCCATGGCGAAAGACAATTGAGGCGATTTACTTATCGAAAATGAAATAACTTCACCAGAATATATATCAAGAATAGTTGAAAGATAGAGCTTTACATTTGAGCCTTTTATATTGAATTGTGTAACATCTGACACTAATTTTTGTAATGGGCGATCGGTTTTAAATCTACGATTTAACATATTCTTAGCTACTTTTCCAATTTGTCCTTTATATGTTTTTAAAGAGCGTGAGCGACGTGTAAATTTTGTACATAATAAATTATTCTCTCTCATAATTCTAAGTACTTTTTTATGATTAATGATGAAACCTAATTTTTTTAGTGTTAGCGTAACGCGTCTATATCTATATCTCATCTTATTATCATGTACAATTTTTTTAATTAAATTAACTAATTTATTATAAACACCATTTTTAGACTCTAACTTCTTTATCCAGTAATGATAGACGCTACGGGCAATTTGAGCCACATCTAATATATCTTTCAGTTTATAATTTGTTTGTGACCTTAATTCATTAATAGCTATAACTTTTTGTTTTTTTGATCCTCTTGAATTAAGGTGTTTAACTTTTTTTCGTACGCCATAAGTATTTCATATCGCTTATTTTGTTCACGTAAATACTCTAATTCGGCTCTCTCACTATCGTTGAGCTTCTTATTTTTATTTTTTCTATTCATTGGCAGTCTCTCACTTTCACGCATATTATTTATGCCAAGAATACCACACTTATCAAATTTAGACTGCCACTGACTTATTAAATAATAATTAATTATTTTAAAATGAATCGCTGTTTCTCTATAAGATAATTGATATTTTTTTCTATATCGTAAGATATGAAGTTTTTCTTCGTCAGTATAATACCTAGAAATTTTATTAGGAGATAACCCTGCTTCTCCAAAATATTCAAATTGATAATTCCAGCAAAATAATAATGATCGCCCAATGCCAAATTCACGAGCTATACTAGTAGCACTATTAGTGCCTTCTCTATATCTTTTAACTAGTTTTAATTTAAATTTTAAGCTATATTTTTTATTCATAAAATGAACACCCCTAAAAGTTTATTTTTGGTTCAACTTTTGGGGTGCACTTCATACTTGGATTTTCGGCTTAATTAATCCAATAAGAAGTACTCTACTTGGATTTTTGTCTTAGTTAATCCAACAAAAGGTACTCTACTTGGATTATTGTCTTAGTTAATCCAACAAAAGGTGCTCTTATTGGATTTTCGGCTTAGTTAATCCAATAAGAAGTACTCTACTTGGATTATTGTCTTAGTAAATCCAACAAAAGGTGCTCTAATTGGATTATTGTCTTAGTTAATCCAACAAAAGGTACTCTACTTGGATTATTGTCTTAGTAAATCCAACAAAAGGTACTCTAATTGGATTATTATCTTAGTTAATCCAACAAAAGGTGCTCTAATTGGATTATTGTCTTACTTAATCCAACAAAAGGTACTCTACTTGGATTTTCGGCTTAATTAATCCAATAAAAGGTGCTCTAATTGGATTTTCGGCTTAATTAATCCAATTAGAAGTACTCTACTTGGATTTTCGGCCTAGTTAATCCAATAATAAAATCAACTCTTGCATTTTTGATTAATCCCATCCAAAAAAGAGCTAAGGATTTATATCCCTAGCTCCTCTATCAATATTAATATTGCTTAATATATTGTTCTCTTTCCCATTCTGATACTTGGGTTCTGTAGTAATCCCACTCTAATGATTTAGACTGGATAAATTGTCTGTAAATGTGATTACCTAATGCTGATCTTACTACATCGTTTTCTTTCATTGCTTTAACAGCTGTGTAAAGTGTTGATGGTAAGTCTTGTACGCCCACCGCTTCTCTTTCTTCTCTGTTCATTTCATAGATGTTTTGGTCTACTGATTCTGGTGGTGTTAATTTGTGTTTAATACCGTCTAATCCTGCTTCTAAGATTGTAGCTAATGCTAAGTATGGATTAGCTGCTGGGTCTACTGAACGGATTTCGACACGTGTTGACACGCCTCTTGATACTGGTATTCTTACTAGTGGTGAACGGTTCTGTCCACTCCATGCGATATAACATGGTGCTTCGTAACCTGGTACTAGTCGTTTGTATGAGTTAACTAATGGATTACATACTGCTGTGAATCCTCTTGCATTTTTCAAGATACCTGCAATAAAGTGGAATGCATTATCTGTAAGTTGCATGTCGCCATCTGGATCGAAGAACGCATTTTCTTTACCATTGAATAATGATACGTTAAAGTGCATTCCGCTTCCGTTTACACCGAATAATGGTTTTGGCATAAATGTTGCGTGTAAATTATGTTTACGTGCGATAGTTTTAACAACGAGTTTGAATGTTTGAATGTTATCACATGCTGTAATTGCGTCAGCATATTTAAAGTCTATTTCATGTTGGCCTGGTGCCACTTCATGGTGACTTGCTTCGATATCAAAGCCCATATCTTCTAATTCTAGTACGATATCACGACGACAATTCTCACCTAAGTCTGTTGGTGCTAAGTCGAAGTATCCACCATTATCATTTAATTCTAATGTTGGTTCACCTTTTTCGTCTAGTTTAAATAAGAAGAATTCTGGTTCTGGTCCTAAGTTGAAATCTGTAAATCCTAATTCTTGCATTTCTTTTAAGACACGTTTCAAGTTAGTACGTGGGTCACCTGGAAATGGATTACCGTCTGGACTATAAATGTCACAGATTAATCGTGCTACTTTACCTTTACCTGCAGTCCATGGGAAAATCACCCAAGTGTTCAGGTCAGGACATAGATACATATCCGATTCTTCAATTCGCACGAATCCTTCAATTGAAGAACCGTCAAACATCATTTCATTGTTTAAAACTTTTTCTAATTGTGCAATTGGTACCTCTACATTTTTAATTGTTCCTAAAATGTCTGTAAATTGTAACCTTAAATAACGTACGTTTTCTTCGTCTGCAAAGCGAAAAATATCCTCTTTCGTAAATGTTTGCTTAGCCATGTGTTGATCCTCCAGTATTTTATTTAAAAAATCTTGATAAATCTCCACGGTTGAGTGGACCTTCTGTCTTCGAGGTACCTCTAATTACCCGCTCTCTCATACGTAGTTCTTCATCTGAAAGGTCATTTTTTTCTTCTAGAAGAATTTGTTTAATCCCTTTCATATTGAATCCCTTTTCGATGAGATTTTTAATTTCAAGTAATCTCTCTAAGTCATTTAATGAAAACAACCTCTGATTACCGTCAGTTCTTGTCGGTGTAACCAGCTCATTACTTTCATAATATCTGATTTGTCTTGCTGTAAGTTCTGTTAATTTGATGACTACACCTATTGGAAACACGGCCATGTTTCTTCTGATTAAATCTCTTGACAGCACGACCGCCTCCTTCTACTAAGAACTTAAAATAAATTTAGCACATAAATTTTCAGAAAACAATTATGTGTGAGGAAACCTCACACATAATTATAACATAACTAATTCTTTTTTCATTAATGTTTCCACTGCTCTAATTATCGCGATTTTAACGTGTTCATATGTTAATCCACCTTGAATATAAGCTTCATACGGTGCTCTAATTGGGCCATCAGCTGTTAATTCAATTGAAGAACCTTGTACAAAAGTTCCTGCTGCCATAATGACATCATCTTCATAGCCCGGCATATAGCTAGGCATCGGGCTGAAATGTGCATTGATTGGCGATGCATGTTGTATAGACTGACAAAATGCAATCATTTGTTCAGCTGTATCAAATGTTACAGATTGTATTAAATCAGTTCTTTCATCTGTGTAATGTGGTGTTGTCTTCATATTTAATTTCTCCAATAGTAAAGACGTAAACAATGCACCTTTTAAGCTTTGACTAACTACGTGTGGCGCTAAAAAGAACCCTTGATACATTTCAGGTAAACTACCTAATGAAGCCCCCGCTTCTTTACCGATACCAGGAGCTGTTAATCTATATGCACAACGCTCTATTAAATCTTGTTTACCTGAAATATATCCACCTATTTTAGATAATCCACCGCCTGGGTTTTTGATTAAAGAACCAGCAATTAAATCTGCGCCTACTTCTATAGGCTCTTTATCCTCTACGAATTCACCATAACAGTTATCTACGAAAATAATAATTTCTGGATAAACTTCTTTTATTCTAGTAATTGCATATCCTATTTGCTTTATTGTTAATGAAGGTCTAGAACTATAGCCTTTAGATCGTTGTATTGCGATTACTTTTGTTTTATCATTTATTTTGTTTAATACAGCTTCAATATCAATATCATTATCTTTTAAAGGAACTTCATTGTATTGAATACCTTGTTCAATAAAACTCCCGATACCATTTCCATTAACACCGATTACTTCTAATAAAGTGTCATAAGGTGTACCTGTTATATACAGTAATTCTTCACCGTGTTTTAATTGACTATTTAATGCTATTGTAATCGCATGTGTTCCTGAAATAATTTGTGGTCTAACTAAACTATCTTCAGCTCGAAAGACTTCTGTATATACTTCTTCTAAATGATCTCGTCCCATATCATCATAACCATATCCTGTAGTACCGACTAAATCTGCTTCTGATATTTTCACTTTATGGAAAGCATCCAATACGCGTTCTTGAGCAATTAATGCATTATGCTCAATTCCATCAAAATATGGTCTTAATGTTGTTTCTACTTCTTTTACTAATGATTGTAATTTTTCTTCCATTTCTTTACCTCTTATTTTTGTTTATATCCTGTTATTTTATACATTTCATTTGTTTCATCAAACTCTAACGTTTCTACTAGTGTATGTGTTTTTTGCCAATACAATTGGTCAGCATCAGACGCATCTAATTCCATCTCATAATATTCCATTGTATTTTTAATCATTTCTACTAGCTTGTCTTTGAATACAACTTGATCTTGTTTATCTCTTGCTGACACAAATATAGAATTCTCGGAGACAGGTTGATTGATGTTATCTACTTTATCTTTTTTATTGAACACAACTAACATTGGGATGTGATTCATATCTAATTGTTTCACAAGTTTCATAACAGTTTCATACTGTTCCATATAATGTGGGTGACTAGCATCTACAACATGTATTAATAGTTGTGCATATTTTGCTTCTTCTAATGTTGATTTAAATGCTGCTATAAGTGTCGTAGGCAATTTTTGAATAAACCCAACCGTGTCAGATAATATAATATTAAATCCTTCGTTTATTGAAACAGCTCTTGATTTAGGGTCTAACGTTGCGAATAATAAATCTTGTTCAAATGTTTCATCTTGTGATAACTGATTAAACCATGAAGATTTACCAGCGTTAGTATAACCTATTAACGCGACTTGATAAGCTTGGTTATGTTGTCTTCTTTCCCTATATCTTGAACGGTGAGATACAATCGTTTCTAGTTGATGTTTAATTTCGTTCATGCGCGTTCTAATGTGTCTTCTATCAGTTTCCAGTTTAGTTTCACCAGGACCTCTTGTACCAATTCCGCCACCTAAACGTGATAGACTTTTACCATGGCCAGACAGTCTAGGCAGTAAATAATCTAATTGTGCAAGTTCGACTTGTAACTGCCCTTCTCTACTAGAAGCACGTTGCGCAAATATTTCTAAAATTAATTGTGTTCTATCTATAATTTTAGTATCAAACAACTCATCTAATTGTTTCGACTGTGCAGTTGTTAACTCATCGTTAGCAATAATAGCATTTACTTTTACATCGTTTAAATCGATATATTCAATCACTTCTTCTATTTTACCTTTACCAAAGTAATATTGTTGATCTGGTCTATCTCGTTTTTGAGTAAATACTTCAATCACTTCTAATTGGCTTGTTTTAGCTAAAGATTTTAGTTCTTCAACTGTTGATTGAAACGTATCTTCATCTACTTGTTTATCATGGAAAGCTAATAATATTACTTTCTCCGTTTCATGATCTGTTGTTATTAAATCATTTTTCATTTTTATCACGCTCTCTTTACTTCATTTTAACATATAATTAGACATGCATATTAATATGACTTTGAATAAATCTTTACTATAATAGAGTTAAGAAAAGGAGTGATTAGAATGTCTATATATGACTTCGAGGTTGCTAAAACAAATGGAGATACTTATTCGTTATCTGAATATAAAGGTAAAGCACTATTAATTGTCAATACAGCAAGTGAATGTGGTTTCACTCCACAGTTTGAAGGATTGGAACAACTTTATCAAGATTATAAAGATAAAGACTTTGTAGTACTTGGTTTCCCTTGTAACCAATTTGGTAATCAAGAACCAGGTGATTCATATGAAGCTTATCAAAATTGTAAATTAAATTATGGTGTTACATTCCCAATGCACGAAAAGATCAAAGTAAAAGGTTCTGATCAACATCCACTTTATGACTATTTAACAAGTGCTAAAAAAGGCATTTTAAACGGCTCCATAAAATGGAACTTCACTAAGTTTTTAGTGAATAAAGATGGAGAAGTTGTTAATCGCTTCTCACCACAAAAAAGTCCAGAACAGTTAAGAAATGCTATAGAAGAAGTATTATAAAAAGAAAGAGTTCGAGACATTAATCATTGTTTCGGGCTCTTTCTATGTATTTGCAGTAGTGGACTCGATGTCTATGTTGCACGTGGATTTTGTAGTTCAAAACTTGGCTATAGCATTATCCTTATTGCCTTTTCTCACTAAACGTGTCAATAACGATAGCCTTATTGTCTTTTCTTGCCAAACGTGTCAACAACGATAGCCTTATTGCCTTTTCTTGCCAAACGTGTCAACAACGATAGCCTTATTGTCTTTTCTTGCCAAACGTGTCAATAACGATAGCCTTATTGCCTTTTCCCAGTAGTCTTGTCAATAAAGAGACTGTTATGTTTCACGTGAGCATCGTCTTGCAATATAACAGGACTTTATTTATTAAAATAAAAAAGCTAAGACAAATAAATTGTCTTAGCTTTTTTAGCCACGAGCACAAAAATTACGCATTTTCTTTATTTTCTTCTTCTTGTGCTACGACAAAAGTAGAAATAGCATGTTTGTAGATAAGATTTTCAGTGCCTAGAATATCTAGTAATACAACATTCTCGTCAAAGCCTACAATTTTGCCTTTCATTTGGAAACCGTTTAATAAGAAGACTGTTAATTCAGTACCTTCAGATTTGAACTTCTCCAATAATACTTCTTGAATATTTTCTTTCTCTGCCATATGACTTTCCCCTTCACTTGGATAATTGGATTACGTTGTCTGCGATTTCTGATAAAGACTGTTCATCCCGTCGAAACCAAGTTACATTCATTTTATTTTTAAACCATGTCAATTGACGTTTGGCGTATCTTCTTGAATTCTGCTTGATTTGTTCTATTGCAATATCTATGTCTTTTTCTCCTTTTACAACGGGTATTAACTCTTTGTATCCAATTGCTTGCATACTTTGTGAATGTTCATACCCCATATCAACGAGATTAGACACTTCTCTTAATAATCCTCGCTCCAACATCATGTCAACACGCATATTAATTCTTTCATATAAAGTTTCGCGCGACATGTCTATCCCAATTAATAATGTACCATATTTTCCAGAAAATGTCTGGCTTTTCTTTCTTTCACTTAATGTTTTTTTAGTCTTCAAGTAGTACTCTATGGCTCTTTCTACTCTTTGACGATTGTTTGGATGCACTGATGACGCAGTTTCTGGATCAAATTCTTTTAAATAATTGTGCAATTCAATATTTGTATAATTCGTTAATTCATCAAATTTATTATTAATTTTTTCCAATTCTTCACTTGTGATTTCTTCTTTTTCTAAATGATAATCATACAGTACTGACTGAACATATAAACCAGACCCACCTACTAATATAGGAAGTTTTCCTCTATTATGAATATCATCGATTATATTGGAAACATCTTCTTTAAACTTGTACACAGAATAAGGCTCATCTGGATTGTATGCATCCACTAAATGATGTTTTATGCCTTCTTTTTCTTGTTCTGTTACTTTTGCTGTACCTATATCTAATCCTTTATAAATTTGAAATGCATCACCATTGATAACTTCACCATTTAAAGCTTGAGCTAATCGTATACTAAGTTCAGTTTTACCAACTGCTGTTGGACCTACTATTGCGATTAACGGTTTTTTCGACATATTATTGTTCCTCTTTTTCTAATTGTTTAATTTGCGTCATCAACCAATTAAAGATGTGTTCATATACTACAAATTGGTTCGTTTCAAATAATACTTCATGTCTTTTATTTTTATATAATTGTACAGTGACATGTTTAACGCCATTTCTTTTATATAACGTGGCAAGCTTTTTAATACCTGTTCCAAAACCTCCAAAGTGATCTTCTTTACCAGAAAGCAGTAATATGGGCATATTGAGGTTTTGTTTTTTGATATAGCTTGATTTTTTGGATTGTTCAGCCGCTTTCACTGTTTCTAAAAAGACTCTGTGAGATACTGAATACCCAGTATAAGGATCTTCTTCGTAAATCTTTTTATTTTCTTCACTTTCGCTAATCCAATTATTATCTTTATTTAATTCTTTATGTTTTCTATTAGGCGTCTTAAAGGCTAAGTTATTAATAAGTTTAGATTTAGTACGATTACCTAAAAACAGATTAACAAATTTTAATCCATATAAATTTAATTTACCTTGAATATTTGAATAGACAACAGTGCCGGATAAAATTAATATATTAACATCATCCGGATAATCATGAACATATTTTCTTGCTACTAAAGATCCCATAGAGTGACCTAACAGAATATAGGGCAAGTCATTGTTCAATTCAGGTTTGAAAGTATCTCTAATTTCTTTTAAATCTTCTACTAATTCTTTTAAACTATTAAAATGACCTCTAGTAGATTCTTCAATTTTTTTACCGTGGCCACGATGATTATGCCTAATAACATGAAAACCTCTTTTACAAAAATACTCTACTATGCCATCATATCTATCTTTATGTTCTGAAACACCATGTAAAATATGTAAGATACCTATTGGTTTTTCATCAGTTTTATCAATCGTCACTTCTAATGTTTGGCCAGATGATAATGTTATCATGTGATTAAATCTTCTCAAGATACGTACGCCTCCCTCAACCGTTATTATAGCAAATTCTATACTGCTTAAAAATACATTGCTTTCATACATAAAAATGCACCCAAAAAATCAAGAGAAAATCTCACTTTTTGGGTGCGTTATTTGTAATCTTTAATTATTTAGCAATTGCAGGTTGATCATTTGGGTTAATCGCTTCTTTAACTGCTTTTTCTAATTCTTGTTTGTATACGCGTTTAGTATCTGCGTCGTAGTTAAGAACTTTAGCCATAACTTCTAAGATACCATCTTTATATTCTAATACGTAATTGATATCAAAGTATAATCTACCAGAACGACGTACTAAGAAGTCAGTTGGTTTATGCACCATTTCTTTTTGAATACTATAGATAACTTCTGCATAAACTTCAACAGGTAAATCTAAGTCGGCAACTTGCGTAGCATGTGCAATTTCAAATACTTCATCTACGTTTGAACCATATTTTCTAGCTAAGTAACGTGCCACATCTTCAGAAAGATTGTAGTTTTTAGCTTCTTCTACTTTACTTTCAACAAATGCATCGTAGTTATTGCTTCCCCCTACGTTACCACCAGAAATATAAGTATGCTTAGTCTCACAAGGTTTGAATTTCAATTTGTATTCTTCTTTTAATCGTTTACTTAATAAGTCTACAATATCTTGAGCCATGTGACGGTAACCTGTTAACTTACCACCAGCTATTGTTAATAGACCTGAGTCGCCTTCCCATATTTCATCTTTACGAGAAATTTCAGAAGGGTCTTTTCCTTTTTCAAAGATAAGAGGTCTTACACCAGCCCAAGTTGACTCGATATCACTATCTTCAACTTTAACTGTAGGGAACATATAACGAATTGCATCTAGTAAATATTGACGATCTTCTTCAGTAACTTTAGGTGAAGATTTATCGTTATCATATACAGTGTCAGTTGTACCAACGTATGCTTTACCTTCTCTAGGAATAGCGAAAATCATTCTGCCATCACTTTCAGTATCAAAGTATACTGCTTGTCCTAATGGGAAGACACTTTGATCAATAACAATGTGTACACCTTTAGTAAGTCTTAATTGTTTATTATTAGTAGAATAGTCTTTACTTCTAACGTCATCTACCCAAGGTCCTGCAGCGTTAATAACTCTTTTACCTTTAATTTCAAACATTTCATTGTGAAGTAAATCTGTCACTTCTACACCTGAAACTTTATTTTTCTTATTATATAAGAATTGATTTGCTTTAGCATAGTTGATGATATCTGCTCCAAATTCACGTGCGCGTTTCATTACTTCAATTGTTAAACGTGCATCATCAGTACGATATTCAACATAGTAACCGCCACCTTTAAGGCCATCTTGTTTAACAAGTGGTTCTTTTTCGATAGTTTCGTCTCTATTTAACATTGAACGGCGTTCTGATTTTTTAACACCTGCAAGAAAGTCATATACTTTTAATCCAATAGAAGTTGAAAATGGTCCCATACTTCCACCTTTATGCATCGGTAATAACATCCATTCAGGTGTTGTTACGTGAGGTCCATTTTCATATACAATTGCTCTTTCTTTACCAGTTTCAGCTACTACTCCAACTTGAAGTTGTTTTAAGTAACGTAAACCACCATGTACTAATTTAGTACTTCTAGAACTTGTACCTTGAGCAAAGTCTTGCATTTCTACTAAAGCGACTTTCATACCACGTTGTGAAGCATCAAGTGCGATTCCTGCACCTGTAATACCTCCACCTATAATAACGACATCATATTCTTTACTTTTAAGTTGATCTTTAACTTGATTACGATTTAATGCTGATAATTGTTGCATAACCATTTCCTCCTATAAATGTAAAAAAATGAGAGACTTATCCCTACAAATTAAATTGTATGAACAAAGCCTCTCACATCTCTACGGAATATTAACTTACCTTAATGATAACACAACTTAATCTAATTTAAAAGCTTGAGTGGCTTTAACTGCTGTTTTCCAACCTTTATAAAGAGATTCTCTCTCTTCTTCTTCAAGTTCTGGTTTGAATTCAGTTTCTAATTTCCATCTTTCTTGTATTTCATCTTTTGATTTCCAGAAGCCAACTGCTAAACCTGCAAGGTATGCAGCACCTAATGCTGTTGTTTCACTTACTTCTGGTCTTTCAACAGGTGTATTTACAATATCAGCTTGGAATTGCATTAAGAAATCATTCTTAACAGCTCCACCATCTACTCTTAAAGTTTCTACAGTAATACCTGAATCTTTTTCCATTGCTTCTAATACGTCACGAGTTTGATAACATAATGATTCTAAAGTAGCTCTAATGAAATGTTCTTTTTCAGTACCTCGAGTTAAACCAAATATTGCACCGCGTGCGTCAGCATCCCAATATGGTGTACCTAAACCAACGAATGCTGGTACTACATAAACACCTTCTGTTGATTTAACACGTTTAGCATAATCTTCAGAAGCTGGTGCTGATTTAATCATTCTTAAACCGTCTCTTAACCATTGGATAGCTGAACCAGATACGAATATACTACCTTCAAGTGCATAATTAACTTTACCATCTAAACCGTATGCTAATGTTGTTAATAAACCGCTTTCTGATTTAACTGCTTTTTCACCAGTGTTCATTAACATGAAACCACCAGTACCGTATGTGTTTTTAACTTCACCTTTTTCGAAACATGCTTGCCCAAATAAAGCAGCTTGTTGGTCACCTGCTACACCTGCAATTGGAATTTTTTCACCGAAGAAATGATGTTCTTGTGTATAGCCGTAAACTTCACTTGAAGGTTTTACTTCAGGTAACATTGATGAAGGTACAGTTAAATATTCTAATAGCTCTTCATCCCATTTTAAATCATAAATATTGTACATTAAAGTACGACTAGCATTTGAATAGTCTGTAATGTGCGTGCCACCAGTGAATTTCCAAATTAGCCATGTATCAATTGTACCGAATAATAAATCGCCATTTTCAGCTTTTTCTCTAGCACCTTCAACATTATCTAAAATCCATTTTACTTTCGTACCTGAGAAATATGGATCTAATAGTAAACCAGTTTTATCTTTGAAAATTGGCTCTAAATCTTTAGATTTTAACTCAGCACAAATGTCTTGTGTTTGTCTTGATTGCCATACAATTGCGTGATATACAGGACGTCCAGTATTTTTATCCCACACAACTGCAGTTTCCCTTTGGTTTGTAATTCCGATACCTTCAATTTGTTCAGGGGAAATATTATTCTCGTTTAATACACTTGCAATAACGGATAAAACTGATGTCCAAATTTCATTTGCATCATGTTCTACCCAACCACCTTTTGGAAAGTATTGCTTAAACTCACGTTGGCTTACAAATTGAATTGTCCCGTCTTTATCAAATAAAATCGCTCTTGAACTTGTCGTTCCTTGGTCAATTGATAAAATATATTTTTCCATATTAAACACTCCTAATATTTTGTATATTACAGAATCTCTGAAGTTTCATCTTTAAGAATTGCTTTATTCAATACTATACCGAATAACACTACAACGACAGTAAAGATGATTGAGAAAATGATAAATCCATTAACGATCCCGTTAAATAAAATGTTATATAAAGCTGCGCCAAACATACCACCAGCGATTGGACCTAAAATAGGTACCGGTGAGTATTTCCAGTTAGAATCACCTTTACCTGGAATAGGTAATAACATATGCATAATACGAGGACCGATATCACGCGCTGGATTAATAGCATAACCTGTAGCTCCCCCTAAACTTAAACCAATCGCTACGATTAATAAACCAACTATTACTGGATTTAAACCATCTGTAAATTTATTAGCTCCTATAAATAATAATCCCATAACTAAGATCATAGTTCCAATAATCTCACTTAAGAAGTTTGCGATATAGTTTGGATATGAAGGTCCCGTAGAGAATACTCCAAGCTTCGCACCTTTATCTTCAGTTTTTTTCCAGTGAGGTAAGTAAGAAGCCCAAACGAAACCTGCACCAATCATTGCACCAATCATTTGTGCAATAATAAACGGAATAACTTTAGACCAAGGGAATGATCCATCAATTGCAAATCCTAATGTTACTGCAGGGTTTAAATGCGCTCCCGACACATTACCTACTGCATAAACACCTAACATTACGGCTAAACCCCAACCTAATGAAATAACTATCCAATCAGCACCTTTACCTAAAGTCCCTTTTAGGTTGACGTTAGCACAAACACCGCCACCAAATAAAGTTAATATGGCAGTTCCTACTAATTCTGCCAAAAATTCACTCATATTAAACAACCTCCTATAGATTCTTGCTAATACATAAAAAGATCCCTACACAAACCTATACAAATTCATTGCATAGATATCCACGTAGAGGTCTCATTTACTCATCTCATATATTAACTTACTTAAGAGTATAATACTTAATGAAAACGTTGTCAAATCGACTTACCAAATTTCTGTATCACTTGTCGTTATATACTTTGCACCGCTTTCAATAGCTAATTGTATTTCTTCTTCAGTGTTAATTAAACCACCAGCTATAATACTTTTCCCAGTCTTTTCACTAATTTCTTTTATTACTTTCGCAGCAACTCCAGGTAATACTTCAACGAAATCCGGATCAGCTTGTTTAATCAATTCTATACTTCTACTTAAAGCAGTACTATCCAATATAAATACTCTTAAAGTTGTAAGTGTATTTAACTTTTTAGCTCTTCTAATAACTTTTGTCTTAGTAGAAATAACGCCATGCGGTCTAAATTGCTGAATAATATATTCAACAGCCGCTTCATCATTTGATAATCCTTTAATTAAATCTATATGCAGCATAACTTCTTTATCGTTTTTCTTCATTTGATTTAAGATACCTTGTAAATGACCAATATGAGTATCTAATAAAACACATCTTTTATAATCTAACTTAAAAAACTTTTCCATATCTTTCATAGAGCGAATTGCGGGTAATAAATGCTCGTTCATATTATCCTCCTACATTACACGTTTAAATAACTTTTCTAGTTCATAAGTCGTTAATTCTATAATAATTGGTCTACCATGCGGACAAGTGAATGGATCAGTTGTTTCTCTTAACTCGTCTATTAAATGAGCCATTTCATGATTTCTTAAATAATGATTCGCTTTTATAGATTTTTTACAACTCATCATGATTGCCGCATCTTCTCTAAGTTTCTTAATATCTACACGCTCATGTTTTAATACATAATCAATCATATCTTTAATGACTTCTTCTGCTTCAACTTGAGGTAACCATACAGGATATTCACTAACCATATAATCATGATGACCAATAGGTTCTAAAAATATTCCTGCTTCTTTCAATGGTTGAAAGTATTTTTCTATAATCATATGTTCATCTCTAGAAAAATTAAAAGTTAAAGGTAATAATAAACTTTGAGTCTCGTTTGTTACCTCACCAATTTTCTCTTTGAAATACTCATATTTAATACGTTCTTGAGCTGCGTGTTGATCTATCATAAACATACCTGTATCATTTTGCGCGATGATATATGTGCCGTGAACTTGCCCTACTACTTCCATATAAGGAACTCTAGGTTTATCTTGCGTTTCATGTTGTTCAGGTGGCAATTCGTATGTGTCTTGATCGTATTGTGTTTGTTCTGTTTCTTCTCGCAAAATTGGTTCTTCTTTTTCAATATTAAACTCATTTTCCGGATTTTTATTTTCTTGTTCTTCATCTTCTACGTGATGAGCGCCTTGTTCTTCTTGTATATAAGAATTATTCTCTTTCGGTTTAAAATGCCATTGTGATGATGGTTCACTTTTTTCTGTTTCAGAAATAATAGGTTTAGGATCATTTATTGAGTTTGTAAAATTTGGTGTTGTAGGAGAATGATTCTCAGATGATGTTTCTGTTCGATTTTTTGCTTCAAAATCTAAACGTTGTTGTTCAAATATTTCTTTCTGAGATTTCTTTTGTTGATGCTTCTCTAACGAAGTACCAGGTATTAAAGATAATCCTCTAAATGCTTCTTTAATTTTATGATTAATTAAATCGAACAACGACTGTTCTTTTGAAAGTCTAACTTCTAATTTAGTTGGATGCACATTCACATCAACTAAAATTGGATCCATTTCAATATTTAAATAAACGATAGGATATCGACCAATTGGTAAAAGTGTGTGATAACCTTCAATAATCGCCTTATTCAATACAAAATTCTTAATATAACGCCCATTTATGAATATAGAAATATAATGCCTATTGCTTCTTGTATGTTCTGGTTTACAAACGAATCCGTGCATAACATAGTCTTCAGTTTCACCTTTAATTTCAACTAAATCTTTCGCGATTTTCATACCATATATTTCAGCCATTACTTCATTTGTACGGCCAGAGCCATTTGTCGATATGACTGTTTTTTCATCAGAAACTAAGTTAAACGCTATGTGCGGATGACTCATCGCCATTCGGTTAACGATATCTGTAATTTTCCCTAATTCAGTATATAAACTTTTTACATATTTTAATCTTGCAGGTGTGTTATAGAACAATTCACTAACAAGAATATCAGTTCCTTTTTTAGCTTTAGCTGGCTGTTGTTTAATTATTTCTCCATTTTCAACATGGACTTCATGACCTAATAGACCATCTGTACAAGTTTTCATAGTTACTTTACTGACTGAGGATATACTCGCTAAAGCCTCACCTCTAAATCCTAAAGTTCTAATATGGAATAAATCATAATCGTTATCAATTTTACTTGTAGCGTGTCTACCAAAAGCTTTACCGATATCCTCTTCATCTATGCCTGTGCCATTATCTACAACTCTTATTGATTGTATACCTGATTCTTTAATTGTAATGTCAATTTGTGTTGCTTGTGCATCTATAGCATTTTCCAACAACTCTTTAACAACTGAAGCTGGTCTTTCAACCACTTCTCCAGCTGCTATTTTATTGGCTAAGGATAATTCAAGTTCTTTAATTTTTCCCAATGCATTCACACTTTCTATTTAATTTGATTTTGAATTTCTTGAAGTTTAGTTAAAGCTTCAATTGGCGTCATATTCATTAAATCCATAGATTTTATTTGTTTTTCAACTTTTGAAGGTGTTTGTTCTTCGAATAATTGGAAAGATGGCTGTTCAAACGTTTGTTCATTGCGCTCAACACGCGTATTGGATTCTAGTTCTTCTAGAATAACATTTGCTCTTTCGATAATTTCATCTGGTAAATCAGTTAGTTTTGCTACATGAATACCATAACTTTGATCTACTGCACCTTCTTTAACTTTATGCAGAAAGATTAATTCACCTTGGTACTCTTGTGCAGCTACATGTATATTTTTAAGTCCAGATAAAGTTTCGTCCAAATGTGTTAACTCATGATAATGCGTAGAGAATAATGTTTTAGCTTTAGTATTATGATGCACATATTCAATCATGGATTGTGCTAAAGCTAACCCGTCAAATGTAGATGTTCCTCGACCAATTTCATCAAAAATAATTAAACTGTCTTCAGTTGCTCCTACCATTGCTTTTTCAGCTTCTAACATTTCAACCATAAATGTACTCTTACCAGAGACTAAATCATCCGCTGCTCCGATTCTCGTAAATATTTGATCAAATATTGGCAATAGCGCATAATCTGCTGGAACATAAGCTCCCATTTGAGCCATAATGCTAATTATAGCTATTTGCCTCATATACGTACTTTTACCAGACATATTTGGTCCTGTAATTAAATATATAAAACCATCTTGGTTCAAATAACAATCATTTGGCACATAATCATTATGATCCATGACTCTCTCTACAACTGGATGACGAGATGATTTAAGCGATAAAGTTTTATCTTCGCTAAATAACGGTCTTGTATAATGGTATTTTTGAGCTATTTCAGCAAAACTTTGTAAACAATCTATTTCTGATAATAATTTCGCTTGTGCTTGTAACTTTTCAGTATAAGCTTTAACACGTTGCCTTAATTCTAAGAATAATTGATATTCTAATTCTATTGCTTTATCTTCTGCACCTAATATGATAGATTCTTTTTCTTTTAATTCTTCAGTTACAAAGCGCTCAGCATTAGATAATGTTTGTTTACGTTGGTAACCTAATGCATCAGTATCTACACTATTTAAGTTAGCTTTTGTAATTTCAATATAATATCCGAATACTTTATTAAAACTTACTTTTAATGACTTAACACCGGTACGTTCTCTTTCTTTCAACTGTAATTCAGCAATCCATTGCTTACCATTCGTTGAAGCTTCTTTGAATTTATCAAGTTCAGCATTATACCCAGTTTTAAATAAGCCACCTTCTTTAACGGACAATGGCGGATCTTCGACTAAGCTCTCTTCTAAAAGTTCTTCTAAGTCTTCGAGAGGTTCTAAAGCTTTAAATCGATTAACAGATGTTGAATCTAGTCGTTCAATAATTTCTTTAATATATGGAATTTGTTTTATAGAATAATTTAATTGTACGAGGTCTTTCGCATTAACATTTCCATAACTTACTCGACCTACTAGTCTTTCTATATCATACACCATATTTAAATAACTTCTTAATTCATCTCTTTCTATGAAACCATTAACAAATTGTTCTACTGCATTTAACCTTTGTTCTATATCATGTTGTTTGATTAAAGGTCTATCAATCCATTGTTTTAACCTTCTAGCACCCATTGGTGTCTTAGTGTCATCCATTAACCATAATAAAGTACCTTTTTTAGATTTTAATCGGATGCTTTCAGTAAGTTCTAAGTTTCTTTTTGCATAAAAATCCATCTTCATATAGTCTAGTGCACGATATACGACAACGTCTTCTATGTGAGGCATTTCTCGCTTACCATTATCATGTATATAATTTAATAAATATATTAACGAAGTCGCTTGAGGTTTAGACGTTCCTTTTATAACATCATATTCTCTTTCTTCATAACTTTCAACTACAGTAATCGTTTCAGTAATTAGTTGGATTTGTTTATATAAAGAATCTTGTAAAACTTTATTCACGATAATTTCATTCGGATGTATTGTCGTAATTTCATTGATTAAAGTTGTTTCATCTTCAAAAGATGTTGTCTTTAATTCTCCTGTAGTCACGTCACAATAACTTAAATGAAATTCACCATCTTCTTTAATAAAACTGAGAATATAATTATTCGTTTTCTCATCCATACCTTTTTGTTCCATCACAGTTCCAGGTGTGATAACTTGTACTACTTCTCGTCTTACCATACCTTTTGTTTGAGTTGGATCTTCCATTTGCTCACAGATGGCAACTTTATAACCTTTAGAAATAAGTTTTTCTATGTATCCTGAAGCTGAATGATATGGAACACCACACATAGGTATTGGGTCTTTTTTAGCATCACGTCTCGTCAAAGTAATTTCCAGTACTCTAGATGCTTCAATAGCGTCATCGTAAAACATTTCATAGAAGTCACCTAATCTGAAAAATAATAAAGTATCTTGATATTGAGATTTTATTTTTAAATATTGAGCCATCATTGGCGTTGGTTTAGACATCTTTCTTCACGTTCCTTTATTTAACTTTGGATTCGTCTATTTTATCAAAATTTTCAACAATACACGAGTATGGTTAATTATAATATAATAAATCATACTGGGACATAACAATTATCTCGAATTTTATTATATAGACAGTAGCTGACTGGGGCGGTAAAGAAATCTTTTTATATAATTTCTGTCCTACTCCTATATAAATAAATTCTCCTAATCTGTTAATTAAAAGTCCAACAGATTAGGAGAATTATTTTGAGCTAAGGATTTATACCAAAGCTTGTAAATATATAATTTAGTTATTAAATTATTGTTTTAGTGTGAACAGCTACTAGCATTAGGTGCATTTTTCATAGCTGCACCAGTTTCACCAGTTAATTGGTTACCACCAGTTGATTCAATAATTTCATTTGTAACAGTATGGCTAATTGAATGTGAAACCATTTGCAGAAGTTCATTCACTTCTCCTTGAGCTTCTTTAAATTCACTTACAATCGGCATGTCATCTAATTCTTTTTCGATATTAGCTATTTTTTCTTCTACCATTGCTAAAGCTTTATCTTTACCGTAGTTTTGGAAATTAACAGCTTGTTTTTGCAGTGATTTTAAACTTGCCATTTTTTCACGAACAGTTTGGTTTTCGTGAATTTGTGCTTCCGCACGCTTAAAAAATTCAACTTCTTCTGTTTCTGACATCATTTTTCCAAGTTTACGTGCTTGGTCTAGTATATCATCTTTTGTATACATTTAATGTACCACCTTTTCTTTAGATACAACTTCAACAAATTCACCATTTAATGAATATTGTTTAGCTTCTGTAATTTTAACCTTTACTATTTTACCAATCACATCTTGAGGTGCTTTAAAGTTTACTAATTTATTCTTCTCAGTGTAACCAGCTAATACTGTTTCATCTCTCTTACTTGATCCTTCACAAAGTACATATACTTCTTGACCTTCATAAGGTTTTAATGATTGAGCAGCATATTCACCGACTACTTTATTTAAACGTTGTAATCTTTGTTTTTTCTCTTTTTCTGGAACGTTATCTTTCATTTTAGCTGCTGGTGTTCCTTCTCTTGGAGAATATACATAAGTATATGCATGTTCAAATCCAACTTCGTGGTATAAATCTATTGTTTCTAAAAATTGTTCTTCTGTTTCATTAGGATATCCAACTATTATATCAGTTGTCAATGCTATATCTGGTATTGCTTCTTTTATTTTATTTACAAGCTCTAAATAACTTTCACGCGTATATTTACGCCCCATTATTTTCAAGACTTTATTATTACCAGATTGAACAGGTAAATGAATATGCGGAACAATGTTTCCACCTTCTGCTATCACTTCAATCAATCGATCATCGAAATCCCATGGATGACTCGTTGTAAAACGAACTCGAGGTATATCAATTTTAGTCATATCGTTCAGTAAATCGCCTAAACCATAATTTAAACCTTCTATGTCTTTACCGTAAGCATTTACGTTTTGTCCTAATAAACAAATTTCCTGATAACCTTGTCTAGCCAAGTCTCTCACTTCGGCGATAATTTCTTCCGGCATACGACTACGTTCCTTACCTCTTGTAAATGGAACGATACAATATGTACAGAATTTATCGCACCCGTACATGATATTTACCCATGCTTTAATTCTACCGTTACGTACTTTAGGTAAGTTTTCTATAACGTCGCCTTCTTTAGACCAAACTTCAACAACCATCGCTTTAGACATATAAGCTTCTTCTAAAATTTCAGGTAATCTGTGAATATTATGCGTACCAAAGATCATATCAACATTTTGGTATGATTTTAGTATTTTATTCACTACAGATTCTTCTTGAGACATACAACCACAAACACCTATTAAACAATCTGGTCTTTCTTGTTTTAAATGTTTTAAGTTGCCGATTTCACTAAACACTCTATTTTCTGCATTTTCTCTAATTGCACAAGTATTTAGTAAGATAACGTCAGCATCGTCTACTGAATTAGTCGGTGCAAAACCTAATGCTTGAAAAATACCAGCCATTACTTCTGTATCATGCTCATTCATTTGGCAACCATACGTTCTAATATAGAATTTACGACCTTTCCCCATTCCTCTATGTCGTTCATCTATTTTGAAATCATCATGATATTGAACTTCTGATTTACCTCTTTGCTTAGCGTCCTTTAAGTTAGGAGGTTGATAAACATGCTCGAAATATTTACTATAATCTTTTTCTAAATTAGGTTTCGTCTTCGCATTCGCTCCTTGTTTTCTTTGTTCTTCATTCAATGTCAAAACCCTTTCTGCCCATATTGATTTATCTTTATATTATATTAGAGTTCAACATAAAGTGCAAAAAAGTTAAAGCGCTTTATTTAATTTTAAATGACAATTTTTATAACTTAATCCAATATCTTTTTGTTACATTTTGACTCTCTGAAATATACGGTTTATCTTCTTTACCACCGTTACGTTCAATAACTTTAGCACTGCCAAAGTTATCTTCATCACATGTAATCAACGCATATTCAACAAAATCATTTCTCAATTCCTCTAAAGCGTATTTTAATATAGTCGTTGCATAACCTTTACCTCTTTCGCTACGCCTTACACCGTAACCAACATGACCACCAACTTGCTGTAACCAATCGTTCAATTGATATCGAATATTCGCAGCTCCAACAATGATACCCCTATCTATTAATACAAATGTTTTGGCTCTAACAAAATCACTATTTTTTGGCGGGGTTATGGCTTCTTTTTGCATTTCCAACATGCTATTAAATCCTCCATGATGGCGGACGTCCGTACTCCAAGGAACTATTTTATCATTATTATCGTACCACTCAGATATATATTCATTAAATAGAGGTTTTATATCTTCTTTAATTTCACGAAACTCCATACACATCTTCCTTTACTGTAGTTCTTGAATTTGTTCTTCATCGCCAGCATTTAACATGTGATAGTAAACACCTTGTTTATCAATAAGTTCTTCTTGTGTTCCTGATTCAAGAATTTCTCCATGTGATAATACAAATACTAAATCTGCTTTCTTAACTGTATTTAATCTATGTGCAATGATAATGCTTGTTCTACCTACCATTAAAGTTTCCAATGCTTCTTGTATTTTAATTTCTGTTACGGTATCGATGCTACTTGTTGCCTCATCTAGCAATAATATTTTTGGATCTTGTAATAAACATCTAGCAATTGAGATAAGCTGTCTTTCACCTTGAGAAAGTGAGCCTGATTCACCTTTTAGTACTGTGCTATATCCATTTTCTAAATTAATGATGAAATCATGTGCATTTGCTTTTTTGGCCGCTTCTATAGCTTCTTCTTTTGTCGCATTAGGTGTTCCATACATGATGTTATCTAATATCGTTCCATCAAATAAGTAAGGGTCTTGTAATACAACGCCTATTTCTTTTCTTAAAGAAGCTCGTGTAATCTCAGTAATAGATTTTCCATCGATTAAAATTTCACCAGATTCTATGTCATAATAATGTAAAATCAATTGAACGATTGTTGTTTTACCGGCACCAGTAGCTCCTACAAGTGCGGCTGATTCTCCACTTTTTATTTCAAGGGATAAATCTTTAATTGTTGGTGTTTTTTGTTCTTCATCATATCTGAAGTTAACATTGTTAAATTTAATATTTCCTTCAATATTGTTTAAGTCTATAGCATCTTTTGAATCTTGTTCTACAGGTTCATTCATAATGTCGAATACACGTTCCGCACCGGCTATAGCAGACAGTACCGTATTAAATTGGTTCGCTAAGTCCGATAGCGGTCTTGTAAACTGCCTTGCATACTCTGCAAAAATAACAATAACACCAACTGTTACACCGGCAGATTCATTTAAAGCTAATATACCACCTATCCCAGCTACGATAGCAAAACTTAAATTATTTAAATAATTCATTACTTTAGGTATTAATCCACCAAATGTTACTGCCCAAAAGCTATATTCTTTAACATTATCTGCTTTCTCATTAAATGTTTCCATCACATAATGCTCTTGAGAAAAAGCTTTTACAACAGTTTGACCATTCACGATTTCTTCGATATAACCGTTCATAATACCCAATTGTTTTTGCCTCATCGAATACAACACGCTTGTTCTAGCTGTAATCCAACGTAAACTTATGAACATGATAGGTATAATGATTACTGTTAATAAAGTTAATAGTGGACTTAAATACAACATGATAGATAATGTTCCTATTAACGTTACAACGCTTGAAGTAAATTGAATGAATGAGGAGTTTAATACTTGTGACACATTTTCAATATCATTTTGCATTCTACTCATTAATTCACCATGTTGTTTTTTATCAAAGTATGAAACAGGTAACTTTTGAAAATGACTAAATAAATTGTCCCTTAATAAATAAACTGTTCGTTGTGCGATATTTACCATCATATACGAACCTATATAAGAAGTGATGGATAATAAAGTATATACAGATATCAATATAATGATATATTTTAATAATCCATTTAAGTCTTTAGGGATAATTTTTGTATCAATTATTCTACCAATTAAAAATGGCCCTACTAAACTCAATGAAGATGAACATATAATCATGAGTATGACAATGATGAGTTGAACACGTTTTTCATCAATTAAATGCCAAATATTTAATAAAGTCCCTTTAGTATCTCGTGCTCTCTTTTTCTTCTTAGTATTATTTTTAGACATATCATCCGGCGTTATAACCGTTTCATGTCCGTACGGATTTTTAATGCCCATCATGTATTCACCGCACTTTCTTGGCTGTTAGCAATCTCATTATAAAGTTTAGATGATTTTAATAATTCTTCATGATGACCTATTGCTTCTATATGACCATCTACCAATAACATAATTCGATCTGCTGTTTTAGCTGTAGAAATTTTTTGAGTAACAATCAGTTTAGTAGTATCTTCATGTTCAAGTGCATCCCATAAAGCTGATTCCGTCTTCACATCTAATGCAGAAGTAGAATCATCAAGTATTAACACACCAGGTTTCCTTACAAGCGCTCGAGCAATAGAAAGTCTTTGTTTCTGACCACCAGATAAAGTAACACCTTGTTGTCCAATCATCGTTTCATACTGATGATCAAATGCTTCGATAGAATTGTGTATCTGTGCTTTTTGAGTAGAAGTTTCTAACGTTTCTAATTCAGCATTCGGGTCTCCGAATTGCAAGTTTTCATATATTGTTCCTGAGAATAATAATGCAGTTTGTGGTACATATCCGATAGCGTCTCGTAAATCTTCAATTTCCCAGTCTTCTACATTCTTCCCATCTAAAAGAATTTCTCCTTGTTTAGTTCTATAAATTTTCGGAATTAAACTCAGTAAAGTAGATTTTCCTGAACCTGTAGAACCCATAATAGCGAAGGTTTCTCTCGGTTCAACTTCGAAGGAAATATTGTGAAGTACCGGTTTATTAGCGTTTGGATAAGTAAATGAAACATTATTGAATTTAATACTATAAGCATGATTTTCCACTTTGTGACCGTTCTTTTCTAATACCCATTCATCTGATGGAGTAGTAAGCACTTCTTCTATTCGATCACTGGAAGCCTTCATTCTACTTAATGTCATGATAAGAAATGCCAACATACCAAATCCACCTTGCATTCTCATACCATAATTGATGATTGCGACCAGTTTACCAACTTCTAGAGTTGAACTATTAACCATATCGGACCCAAACCAAATGACAGCTAATATACTCGCATTAATAATAAATAGTAAAGATGGATTAATCAATTCCATTAGTCTTAAAGCGTATGTATAATTATGTCTAATGTCCTTTATTTTTTCTTTAAATTGATTAATTTCTTGGTGTGATGTCTGACTCGCTTTGATCAATCTAACAGCTTCAAGATTTTGTTGGAAAAATCTATTCATTTCATCAAATTTTCTTTGTATCTTTGTAAATAATTTAGAACCCGTGCGCGCAATAAAGAATATTATTATAAATATAAATGGCGTTCCAATCACCAAATAAAGCGCTAGTCTAGGTTCAACTATAAAGCTCATTACGATACTTCCAATAATCATCAAAGGGGCTCTTAACATGATTCTTATAGACATATATACTGCTGTATCACAGTTATTAACATCGCTTGTGAGCCTCGTAATTAAACTAGAAGTTTTAAACTTCTCTAATGTTGCCAATGAAAAAGTTTGAATTTTACTAAATTGTGCAGTTCTTAAATCATATGCAAAAGTTTGACTAACATGGCCAGCTACAAAACTATTCCATATCCCAGACACTAAAGCTACAAGACCTGTAACAAGCATAATGCCTAAATAAAGATAGACGTGGTTTAAATCATTCTTTAAAATACCATTGTCTATTATTTCAGATATAAAAATAGGCTGGATTAATTCTACTGCTAATTCTATTAACATTAATATTAAACCTAATATAAACAGACCCGTATACGGTTTAATATATTTTAATACAGTTCTCATATCTTTCGTCCCCTTTACTCCTTAAACCGATATAATATAATACATTTCTCCTTTATATTTATAATAAATAACGTTCATTCATTAAACTATCTTAATTAAGATCTATATTTATCCGTTAACGTATCCATCATGATGCCTTCGGGAACGTGATAAAACTTCACTTGAGATATAATGCTTTTACATTCCAACTCAACCATGCGCTCATTAATTTGTTCTATTAAAATTAGGCAAGCATTCATATCCCCTTCAATAGTAGTTTCTAAAGGATTCACTTGATACTTTAAACCAGAATCATCTATTATTCTTATTGCTTCATCAACTAAAGGTATTACCCCTGTATCTTCGTGCTCTGGAATAATTTGAATGCTCATTAATGTATTTGTCATTTGAAAATCCCCCTTTTTATTAAAAAAAGCTCATAGACAAACTATGAGCTTAAAGTGTATTCATTATATAATTATTTAAATTGAGAAACAAGCTCTTCAAATTGGTTTTCTTCAAGCTTCAATGATTTTTTAACTAGTGGTGTTTCATCAAGTTGTTCTAATTGTTGTTCATATGATGGAGTTTCTTTATCTTGATATATAATACCTGTAATCATAGATTCTTTATCCATCACTGTTTGTATTGCTTGATTTTTATTTGAAAAATCATAGTCCTCAATATCAGCTAATTTAGTTAAATTCTCTTTAAACCAATCATAAGTATTTATTTTGTTGTATGTTACACATGGTGAAAATACGTTTACAAATGAAAATCCTTTGTGATTGATTGCTTCTTCAATTATATGTGTTAATTCTTTGATGTCGCTTGAGAAGCTTTGCGCTACAAAAGTAGCACCTGATGATAATGCTAATTCTAAAGGTGCAACGTTTTGTTCAATGTTACCTTTAGGTGTTGTTTTTGTAACAAAACCTTTAGCAGAACTTGGTGAAGTTTGCCCTTTAGTTAATCCATAAATTTGGTTATCCATGATGATATAAGTCATATCCATATTTCTTCTTAAAGCATGAATAGTGTGACCCATACCTATAGCAAATCCGTCTCCGTCGCCGCCTGAAGCAATTACTGTTAAATCTTTATTAGCCATTTTAACACCTTGTGCTAAAGGTAATGAACGTCCGTGAATTGAGTGTAGACCATATGAGTTTACATAACCACTCAAACGACCCGAACAACCTATACCTGTAATAATGGCAACTTCTTCTGGTTCCAATCCTACATTTGCTGCTGCTTTTTGAATCGCTGCTTGCACAGAAAAGTCACCACAGCCTGGACACCAGTTTGGTTTAACATTATTTCTAAAATCTTTAAATGTTGCCAATTATATCAACTCCTTCATATTACTTGCGATTTCTAAAGCTTTATCTTCTATTTCATGCGGTAAGAATGGTGTACCGTCATATTTTGTTTGGTTAATAATTTTACCTTGATGATTTACATTCATTTTGATAATGCTAGATAGTTGTCCTTGGTAATTATGCTCAGCTACAACTACTTTTTTAGCTTTATTAAAGGCTTCTTGTACAGCATCAGTAGGGAATGGATGTAATTGTCTAATTTGAATATGATTAACTTTTACATTTTGCTTATCTAATCTTGTAATTGCTTCTTCGATTGCTCCTATAGTAGAAATGAATCCTACATATAAAATATCCGCTTCATCATATTTTTCATTAGATTTAACTGGTTCATCGATTAATAATTGAGCTGTTTTACGCATACGTTTATCCATTTGTAATTGTCTGTTTTCAGCACCTTCAGAAGGTTTTCCTTCTTCGTTATGTTCAACACCTGTCACATGGTGAATACCACCTTTTGTACCAGGAAGAACACGTGGAGAGATTCCAGAATCAGTCAATGCATAACGTTTAAAGTACGCCTTATCTTCAGGTGTTTCCATGTCTTCTTCTATTAGAGCGCCTCTACGAATTTCAATTTTGTCATAGTCTAATGATTCAACGGTTTGTTTACCTAAAGATAATTGTAAATCTGAAAGTAATATAACTGGACATTGATATTCTTCAGCTAAGTTAAATGCTTCTATCGTTAAATAAAACGCATCGCTTGCGCTTGTTGGTGCTATTACAATTTTCGGAATATCGCCATGAGTACCGTAAATCATTTGCATTAAGTCAGACTGTTCTTGTTTAGTTGGTAAACCAGTTGATGGCCCACCGCGTTGAGTATTAACGATTACTAAAGGTGTTTCAGTCATTCCTGATAAACCTATTGATTCCATCATCAATGATAAGCCTGGACCTGCAGATGATGTAAATGAACGTACACCAGCATAGTTAGAACCAATTGCCATTGTACATGCAGCAATTTCATCTTCAGTCTGTATAACGGCGCCACCTAATTCTGGTAAACGATCAATCATGTACTCCATAATTTCTGAAGCTGGCGTAATAGGATAAGCTGCCATAAATCTAACTCCAGCTGCTACTGCCCCTAAACCAATCGCGTCATTACCTATCATAAATAAATGGCCATCAGAGTCATTCTTCTCTAAAGTATGTTCACTTTCTAATGAATCCATTTCTTCTTTCATTAATCTATAACCTTCATTTAACGCTTGAATGTTTAAATTAACGACACTTTCGCCTTTACGACTGAATAAATCACTGATTAATGATTCAAATACGTCTGTATCTAAATCCATGACTGCACAAGTAGAACCTACAGCTACCATGTTCTTCATTAACGCTGTTCCTAATTCTTTAGCTACGCCTGTAAACGGTAAGCTCACTAATTGTGCTTTACTATCTTCTGGATTTTCAGGTTTTGCTTTTGCATCGGCAATGATAATACTGCCTTTTTGCATTTCGTGATAGTTCACATCTATTGTTTCTTGGTCAAATGCTATTAATATATCTAAATCATCACTAATCGCTCTTACTGGCGTGGATGATACTCTTATTTTATTGTTTGTGTGTCCGCCTTTGATTCTACTAGAAAAATGACGGTATCCGTATAAATAATATCCTTGACGGTTCATAGCAGTTGCGAATATTTCACCTGTTGACTCAATTCCTTCGCCTTGCTGTCCGCCAACTTTCCATGAAATTTGTGATTTCATCTTATGGCCTCCCCCATATAATATCTCAATTCACATCATACCAAAAAAATCCCTTTAATCCTATGAAATTAAAGGGTTTTAACAAAAATCATCCTAATGGACGATACTATTCAAATGGATGATCATCGTTTATTAATATTCTTTGAATTTTTTTAGCTTTTCCATCTTGAGTTAAATCAACAACCACACCTGAAAGTACTTTTCGACCTTCATTTGGCAAGTTATGACGTTGAGGTAAACTCGTAATAAATCTTTCAATAACCTCATCTTTATTAATGCCAAGAATACCGTCGTAATATCCAGTCATTCCAACATCTGTAATATATGCTGTACCTTCATTTAAAACACGTTCATCAGAAGTTTGTATATGAGTATGCGTACCAACAACTGCACTAACGCGTCCATTTAAATACCAAGCCATCGCATTTTTCTCAGAAGTTGTTTCTGCATGAAAATCAACAAAGATAAACGGCGTTATTTTAGATGCTTCTTCTATTAATTCATCAGCTTTTTTAAAAGGACAATCGATAGCAGCCATAAATGATCGACCTTGCAAATTGATAATAGCAACATCTTTATCGTTGACTTTAATGATTCTCATACCAATTCCCGGTGCCTCATCAGGAAAATTCGCAGGTCTTACCATTCTATTCGCTTGACCTATAAATTCGTAAATTTCCTTCTGACCGTATGTATGATTACCCATCGTCATAAAGTCTGCGCCCATACGTAAAATTTCTTTATATATTTTTTCAGTTATTCCTTTACCATGTGCAGCATTTTCACCATTAACAATCGTTAGTGTTGGTTTGTATGTTGCTTTAATTTTAGGTAAATATGTTTCTAATTGTTCTCTACCTAATTTGCCTACAATATCACCTATAAATAAAATTCTCACTACAGTCATCCTCTCTATTACTCTTTATATTCTAATGGAAAACAAAATATTTTAAAAGTAATGATTATTAATTTATAATATAGGGTATACGTTACAAGAGCGTTATTTATATAGTAACGTATCAAAAAATTAATAGGAGTGTTTATTTAAACATGGGAATTGATATTGAACCCGAAAAGTTTGCAGAACTAGTGGTTAAAGCAAATCCATCCGTACACGAAGAGGCAGAAGATATTGCCAAGGATAGTTTGGAGTTATACGTAACAGCTTTTAAATTAGCTGAAAAATACGGTAATTGCGCGATAAACTCGCACGAAACTTCAAATGTATTAAAAGAAGCCTTAGATTTAGAGTTGAACTTAACGAATTAAAAATAAACATGAAAAATGAAAACGAGACTAGGTATAGATTATCCTAGCTTAAATAAAACAGAGACGATTTTCTTATTCATTTAAGAATCGCCTCTGTTTTTTAATTTGTATAAATTATAAAATTGTTATAATGACTTAAATAACTCTTCCCAATATTGTTTAACTTTATCTCTACTAAATCTATCTTTTATACTTTTAGCCGCATTTATACGCATTTCATTTATTAATTCAGGATTACTAAATAAATAATTCATATTTTCAGCTAATTGTTCTATATTATTTTTTTCAATAATTAAACCATCTTTACCGTTAGTAATAATATCTTCAGGACCATAGTTAAAATTATAACTCAATACTGGAACACCATTTGCCATACTTTCTAATATAGATAACGAAAAGCCTTCTGTTTTCGAAGTTACAATCGAAAAAGCCGCTTCTTTATAAACATTTTCAATATTATCGGTATAACCTTTTAATATAACGTCCTCAGTTAAACCTTTAGATTTAATTAAATCTTTAAGCTTTTTCTCTTGATCACCAGAGCCATATATTTCTATCAAAAAGTTTGGATTGTATTCTACGAGTAAACTTGCAGCTTCTACTACATGATGAATTTGTTTTAATGAAACTAATCTAGAAATAACAACAGCTTTATCTTTTTTAAAATTATTATGGGCATCGCTATTTTTCACTTCTATGCCATGTGGTAGCGCAAGTAGCTTTTCATCATGATTTTTTCTAGTTACTATATCTTCTTTCTGCCTCTCTGTCAGCGCGACTAAATAATCTATTTTATCTAAATTATTTAATGCAAATTTTACAGTACTTACAATTTCTGATTTTTCAACATCAAACGGCTCTTTCACATGATTACTATGCAATCTAATAAGTTTTTTAGCTTTTTCATCATCGACTAGTGTCATCACATCATCAGTATTACGAGCATCTGAAATTAAAATTGGATATTCATCGTTTTCAACAACTTTTTCTATAAAATAAGCTTTTAAAGCTTCATCACTTTTAAATGTCTTTTTAATTTCATTACCATTAAATAATAAAACTTTATGAGCATTGCCAGTTTCGGGATTAACCCATTTAGATAAATAACAATTGCCTTTACTGTCTTTAAAAACCATCTGTCTCGGCTTATTTAATTCAAAATCCATATAAGAAACCTTGCCCAAATATCCTTTAGGCGTGTATGCTTCACTTCTAATTCTATATCTAAAATCATTAAAACAATCTACACCTTTTACAGTCTCATCGTCACGATGAGTCATATAATACCTATATAAACCATTTTCATATATTCTATATCCATTTTTATTTTTTACTTTTTCATAAGCAAAATCAGAAGAAATACAATCATTAACTTTCGTTAAATCTACTTCAACATTTTTCTCATCTCTATAAAAATCATACATATTTCTTATTTCAACATCTCTATTAATACTATAGTATCGAAATAATTTTTCAGTTATTATGTCATAGTCACTATTATAATTAAAAGTTAATATTGTTGTTTTATAACCCAATTCAGCACTCATGTTTGCTTGCTGAATACAAGCTTTAGTTAAACCGCCTCTACCAACATCAAGTGAGTTTATCAAAAAATAAATTTCTTTTCCCATAATAATAAACCTCCTAATTGAGGTTCATTATATAGTCGCTTAAACATCATTTCAAACGATAAGTTATTTCTAAGGAGATAATATGTTTATAACAAAAAACGTTTAATCATTAATTTCGTCTTTATTTTTTTAATAGGGTCCATTACATCTTACTTTGGCTATAACCTAAAAACAGATCATTCATTCTTAATATTATCGATTGCCGGGTTAACAATAGGTTATTCAATACTTATTCCTATTAAACTATTAGCTGAATATTTAAGTGCTAAAGAATAAAATATATACCAGTATAATAATAAGAGCGTTGCACCTTAGGATACAACGTTCTTATTTTTTCTTTTTATTTAATTACTTATTCTTATTATCAGCTCAAATACCTTTTCTTATAGTAATAATTTATTAACACACTTTTTGTTACAAAACTGTAAATTATTTGTAATATACAAATAATTTACAGTTTTGTAACAAAAAGTGTGTTATTATATTAAAAAAACAAAGAGGTGTTTATATGAAAAGTTTCAAAAAAGTAATGATTTCTCTAGTTGTTGGCAATATCGTTATAACTCCCTTTATTACTTCTAATGTAGATGCTATGGAGCAACCTTCATTTAAAGTTGGCGGTAGAAAAGATTATCAAGAAATTCAAGGTACTCATTTAATGGTGAATGTTACTGGGGTGGATAAGAAAGGTAACGAAATCCTTGTTCCTGGCTTTATAGAATTCCCTTTAACACCTGGTGAAGTATTAACAAAAAAAGATATTTTAAATTATGTTCAAATTGCAATAGATGCAAAGGCTGCAGATGAATATCGAGTGGTAAATTTAGCGCCTAATTCGAAAATTGAGGTATCATATAGTAATAACAAGTCTGATATATTTCCTATAACAGATAAAGGATTTGTTATTCCTGATTTAACTAAGCATATAGAAAATCCTAGTTTCAAATTGATTACTAACGTAGTTTTAGAAGAAAAATCTTCAACTGATAATAATCAAGTATTTAGTAAATCCACAGAAGTTTCGATAGAGCATTTTGTAAAATTTTTAAAACGCGATAATGAATCAAATATATTATTACCTATCAATACAGGAAGAATCACAAATTTAAAAGAAAAACATCATGTTGGAGATAAAATTACTGAAAATGACTTATTAAAAGCTGCTGAACTAGAGTTTAAAAAGACTAAAGAATATAAAGAAGGTTATCGAATAGTTAAAAGATTAAATGCTAATGTTATAGAAAATGGTGTCAGTTCTAGAATTCTATATGATTTTCAAGATAATAAACCATTTAATTATACAATATCAGGTAAAAGACAACCTGCTAAATTACATACAGATGGTTTGTCAGATACTTATTACATTTCTAAAAATGGAGACGATTATCCATTAAATTAATAGATTTAAGAAAGTGGGACTACGAAACCTTATAGAAAATTACGGTTTCTACCCCACTTCTTTAATATTTTTCTATTTCTTCTGCTAAATTTTTATCTAGATCACTTTCAGTATTATTAAGATGTATGACAATGTTCTCTTTATCCGTTTCACTACGATTTTGACTTAACTTATATGCAGCTTCTAATTTATCTACTTTTACTTTGAAACCCACTATACCTTTTATTTGTTTTTTTGTCTGATCAGATAAATTTTCCCATGTTGCCCCACCTCTATGTTCACTTTCATACTTATCCAACAAAACTTTTAAATCTTCTTTTAACTGGTGTTCATTTAACAAGACACTTTTCCCATAAACATGTATGCTTTGATAATCCCATGTCGGTACATCCTCAGTTTCATACCATGTTGATGATATGTATCCATGTGGCCCGTGGAATATAATGAGTACATCCTCGTTATTGTCCATTGTTCTCCATTGCTTATTGCCTCTAGCAAAATGCCCAGATATAAATAAAGCACCATCATGCTCATTAATAATTACTGGTAAATGTGTTGCAATAGGTTTTAATTCATCAACAGTAACTACAGTCGCAAAATTATATTTAGTCATAAAATTTTTAATTTCTTGATAATCTTTCATTTGATAATGTTTTGGTATGTACATCTGAATGCTCCCCTTTACAGTTCAATTAAACACACATTTTACACTTAATTTTAAATACCCTATTCAACTATTGTCATAGCTTTTAATACAAATAAATAATCTATGCTACACTTTAGAGTATAAATTTAAAATATTGATAATATCAAATGATGAAAAGAGGTATGTAGATGAATAAATTAGGAACTTTGTATTTTTTTACAGGTAAAATGGGGGCTGGAAAATCAACTACAGCAAAAAAATTAGAAATTAATAAAAACGCTATTTTATTATCTGAAGATGATTGGTTATCTCAACTTTATCCAAATGAAATAACAACATTTGACGACTACTTAAAATATTCAAAATTAATAAAGCCTTTATTAAAAGAACACATACAACGTATTTTAAAAGTTGGCAGCAATGTAGTATTAGACTTTCCAGGAAACACAAAAGCTCAAAGAAGCTGGTTACTCAGTATAGCGACTGAAATTAAGGCAAATCATGAATTAATATTTCTTAATATAGATGACGAGAAATGTTTAGAAAGAATAAAAAAGAGAAGTATTGAAGAACCTTCAAGAAAGAATTTTGATACAAAAGAAACGTTTGAATACGTATCTAGCTTTTTTGAAGAACCACTTCTCTCAGAAGGATTAAATATAAACGAAATAAAAGGGAGCGGGACAGAAATCTAGTTGTATTTAATAAGATTTCTTAGCCCTACCGCTAATAGCGACTAGTATTGAAATAAGCTTGATATAAGCGTGTTTTTAGTCTATTCAACTACTACCATAACAAAATACAGTCTGGAACAATTATTTATGTTCCAGACTGTTCAACTTCTAAAGATAAAATCTTTTTCTTGTTTTCACTCAAAATATCAAACTTATCTTTTGAATTTTTATCCGAAGTAAAAACATCAAAAGAATCATTATAAATGCCCTTAGCAGTATCAGTATTCTCTTTTGAAGTACTTGAATAAATTGTACCAATTTCCTCTAATAAATCAGCACTTTTTCTATAATAAACTAAATCTTCTTTATTAGCTTCAATTTCAATAAGCGCATCTCTAATACCGTATCGTAGCGCACAGTATAAAGCTATAGCCGATACAAATATGTATACAAAAACCACTTGATACCCTCCCCTTTTAAGCCTGCAAAATAACCTTGCATTATCAAAGTTTTAGATCAAACTAAATTGCTAATATAGTAACACTTATAATGTTATCACAGATATCTAGTACATATTAATAAGTTAAACTTTATGTTTAATTTTTATCTATAACGATTACTTTAGTAAATTAATATCGTTTTATAGTATAATATACTTAAATGTAAAAATATGGATATATAAACTATGAAAGGAGTAAGTACTATGAGCGATTACATTACTAAAGAAACTTTTGAACAAATGGAAAAAAGAATAGATGATAAATTTGAGCATTTATCCGATAAAATAGATGATTTATCTAAGATTATGGAAAATAATATGAAGCTCATGGAAAGTAATGTGAAATATCAAATCTCTGAAATGAAAAATATACAATTCAAATGGTTCATTGGGACAATGATAGCTATTGCTTGTGTAGCTGGAAAAGTTTTTGGGTTGTATTGATTATGTGTTTTTTATGAGAGTTATAAAAGTAATAAATTATAATGACGAAAGGAGAAATCAATATGAGCGATTACATTACTAAAGAAACTTTTGAACAAATGGAAAAAAGAATAGATGATAAATTTGGGCATTTATCCGATAAAATAGATGATTTACCAAAAATCATGGAAAATAATATGAAATATCAAATTTCTGAAATGAAAAATATACAATTCAAATGGTTCATTGGCACAATGATAGCTATTGCTGGTGTAGCTGGAAAAGTTTTTGGGTTGTATTGATCGTTTATTTCTTTTTTAATTCCTTCTAAAGAATAGCTATTATTCCAGTTAATCAATAATTAACAAAAAGTTATTTATCTAACATCTAGGAAGAGATAAAATGGATGAAAATAACAAGAAAACACTCAACAATATAATAGGATGGTCTATAGATGGATTTGGCCTATTATATTCAATCGTTAACGGATTCGGTGGGTTATAAGTATTAGGTCGTGTTAATAATTCCTTTATTTTTTAAAGATAGATTTGTAAACATTAAAATATATTTCTTACAGTCCCCCTCATTTATAAACCTTCAAAAAACTTTTGAAATTCTTTTCAAACAATTAATATAACGTAAAATATCATATATAAATAAAACGCTTTTCATTCAAATAATTTATTAATAAGTTATCTTTTTTATCATAAAACCCAAAAAATCCTACAACCTTTGGGCTGTAGGATTTTTTCATGCAGTATATTATGGGTTGTTATTGAAAGCACCGTCAACATTCAGTTCTTTCATTTCCTTAACTTCGTCTTCATTATTTAAAGTAAAGACATGTACTTTCAATCCATTCTTATGAACTTTTTCTACTAATTCTTTACTTATAACATCCTTATTAAAACCTAGTCCATATGTAAATTTAGATAATCTTTTTAATTCTTTATTGTTTAAATCTTTTACATCTTTATCATCTATTAAATGAATTAACGGTATATTTTCATTTAGTTTATGTATGTTTTGTAAACTAGTTTCAGAGAATGATTGAATAATTAAATTCCCGCTTTTCAAACCATCTTTTTTGAGTAAACCATTCTTTTCTAAGTCTTTTATCAACTTCTTATCCATTCCTGGGTACATATCTGGGTGTTTAGTTTCGATGTAAAAATTAGTTTTATCTTTATACTTATCCAATACTTCATTTAATTCAGGAACTTTTTGGTTTTCATATTTTTTATCAAACCAAGATCCGGCATCTAAGTTTTTAATCTCTTTTAACGTTTTATCCTTAACTAAGCCAGTTCCGTTTGTTGTTCTATCTACTTTATTATCATGCATAGCAATTAATTTATTATCTTTAGTCATTTGTAAATCTAACTCAGTATAATCTGCTTTTTGCTTTATTGCTTTATCATAAGCAACATATGTATGTTCTGGTTTAGAACCACTTGCACCTCTATGAGCTATGTTCAAATAATCTTTATCTAAAGTACTACTCCCACAACCTGCTAATAATATACAATTTAATATACTAATACCTATCAATTTCTTCATGTTGTTCTCCTACATTTTTATTTGTCTATCTAACTAATATAGTATCATTTATTCAAATAAAAAATAAGCTAATAAGGTTCGTTTGGTAATAACAATGACATTTGAAACCCTTCAATTGATAGTCGTCAAATACTGGACTTTATGGTAATTTTTATCACACCCTCCAAAATAATACTGTGACTCTTTGAAGTGTGAATTTCTTAAATTTAATAAAATAACAAATTCATAGCAATTTACAAAATTATTATAATCAATTATACTATTAATAATTAAATAGATGTGCTGCTATTATCCCCGGGTAAAAGCATTTAAAGCACCGAAAATTTATTCCATTAGGGCCTGTTTTACAGGAGGAATAAATTTTCGGTGCTTTTTATTTACTTCTATTTAAAACTTTAAGGAGTGGTTTCTATTGGTAAAAATAAAATCTTTAGATAGTGAATCTTTAAAACTGTTACTATCTATTAATGACATTATTCAAATTGTCGAAAATGTATACAAAAGTAAAGCGTGCAATTCAACTATGACATGGCCAACTATATTTTATGAATTTCAAAAAGGAAAAGCAGATATGGATATTAAATCTGGATATATTCAAAATGAAAATATTTTTGGTCACAAAACAGCAAGTTGGTTTCAAGAAAATGAGGTTAATGGATTACCAACTCTAAATGGTTTAATAACTATTTATAATGCAAAAAATGGTATACCAATTGGGATTACTGGCGCTGAATATATAACTGGTATAAGAACAGGTGCTTCAAGTGCTGTTACTATAAAGCATTTAGCAAATAAAACTTCTGAGGATTTACTAATTATTGGTTCAGGTAATCAAGCATTATTTCAAATAGCATCAGCTGTTACAGTATTACCTAATTTAAAAAACATAAGAGTATACAGTAGAAATATTGAAAAAACAAAACTTTTAACATCAAATTTAAAAAAGAATTTAAAAGAAAACTTTAATATTTTTATCGATGATATTGAAATAATCAATGTAATTAATTTAAGAGAAAACGTAGAAAGTAGTGATGTAATAATTACAATCACACCATCTAAAGAACCATTAATAGAAAAAGAGTGGATTAAAAAAGGTACTCATATTAGTTGCGTTGGTGCTGATATGCCAGATAAACAAGAGATTGATCCACAGATACTAAAAATCGCTAAGGTATATGTAGATGACTTAGAACATTGCATAAAATCCGGTGAAATAGAAAAAGCTATAAAAAAAGGTACAATAACTGCCAAAAATATTTATGGTACTGTCGGAGAAGTAATTATAGATAATATACGAGGGAGAACAAGTCAAGATGATATAACTGTTGTTGATCTAACAGGAATGGCTTTACTAGATATCGGAACTGCTTATCACGCACTTAAATTAGCCAATCAAAATAACATTGGGACAACAATAAATATTTAATAAAGGAGAGAAACATTTATGACATTTAATTTTCAAGACACAAAAGATGCCTATAATCGTATTAAAAGCTATACAGTAAAAACACCTTTAGAAGAGTCTTTTTACTTAGGAGATGATAATAAAAAATATTTTTTTAAATTAGAAAGTTTTCAAAAAGTAAAGAGTTTTAAAATTAGAGGAGCGCTCAATAAGATGCTTACTTTAAATAATGAAGAAAAAAAGTCTGGTGTAGCAACAATTTCTTCTGGTAACCATGGAAGCTCAGTAAGTTATGCAGCAAAATTATTAGGAATAAGAAACGTGAAAATTATTGTTCCGGAATCTACACCACAAAGCAAAATTGATAAAATTGAATACTTTGGTGGAGAAGCCATTCTATTGGGCAAAAATTATGATGAAGCAAATTCATTAGGGATGAATTATATACTAGAAAATAATTTAACTTATATAGACGCTTACTATGATGACCCATATATATATGGTGGTCAAGGTACTATAGGTATTGAAATTTTGGAACAAAACCCTGATATAGATACAATTGTTGTACCTATTGGTGGTGGCGGTTTAATTACAGGTATAGCTGTAGCTGCAAAACATATTAAACCAGATATTAAGATTATTGGTGTACAAACCGAAGCATGTCCTGCAATGATTAAGTCCTACCAACACAATACATTTTATGAAGAATACCCTAATACAGATACTCTTTGTGATTCTCTCATAGGTGGAATAGGAAAACTTAGTTATAAATTAGCAAAAGATTATGTTGATGAATTTTTAATAGTATCTGAAAATGGCATTGCTAAAGCGGTAAGTTTTATGGCTAAACAAGAAAAGTTTATTGCTGAAGCTGGTAGTTGTACTACAATCGCTGCAGTTAACGAATACCCAGAAAAATTTTCAGGAAAAAATATTGCATTAGTTATATCTGGCGGTAATATTGATGGTGAAATTTTAACAAATATTTTACGTAATCACTAATTTTAAAACGACTACCCTTTTTTTCATTACAAACCACAAAAATAATCCTACAACCATTGTGGCTGTAGGATTTTTAATTTAATAATTATTATTTTGCGTATTTAAATGTGATAAATATCACCGTTTGCTCTTACTCATAAACGGTCTAGTTAGAAACAATATTAAAATGTATCGTAAAAATAAAAGTATTAAACAAAAAGAAATAACTTACTAATCTTCTTAAAGATGCTGAAGTATTAATATTTTCTTATAAAGAAGGTTGGTATAACTTATCAGAAGAATAAATGAAGGAGATTATGCAAGCAAGTTCAAACCTAACAAATTACTATGTAGAGAATGATAAACGTGTAAGAGGCAAGAAGAACATAAACTAATTTTATTTAGATTATATTTTTTAAATAAAATTATATTGTATTAAATTATTAAATGTTTTATCATTAATAGTAAGTACATAAATTGTAGTTTTATTAATTTTAATTAATATTTAAATAAGGAGATGTATAAATGAAGAAACTTTTGATTGTAACACTAACTGGAACATTATTGTTAGGATCATGTGGACAAAAGGAAGATGCATCACCTAAAGAAGAAACAACAAAGAAATCTGATGACAAGAATACGGAGAAAAAAGAAAAAACAAAAGATACAAACCAAATTAGCTCGGAAAAAACAGATTCTGAGACAGAAAAACAGTCTACTGAAGAAGCGGTAACTAACGAACAACAGTCTACTGAAAAAATTAAAACTAATGAAGAATCTACAGTTAATAAAAAATTAGATTACAACAATGTCACTGATAGAAATTCATTAATTGAAATAATATACGGTAACTATAATGAAGAACATAAAATCATTGCATACAATAGCGCAGTTGCTAATGGAGTCATACCACAAGGTAATGTTATGGAAGGACCGGCAAGCGCTGCTTATGAAAGTTCTTTAAGAGTAGAAAGCGGTAAAGAAAAATCTATATATGCTGATATTCCAGATTATAATGATGAAGAAACTTTTGATTATGAAAATAATGGTATATATAGAACTCCAAGTCAACAAGAAGCACATGAAGATTGGGTAAATAACCAAGATGAATGGAATAATGCTTCAGAATCAGAGAAAGAAAAATTTAGAAAGAGAGATGCTGAAAAATATGGATATAAATATGACCCAAATGATTTTGAAGATTAGAAAAATAAATTTTTATATAATAAAGGAGCATACAAATGAATAACCATGAATTTAACAATCCACAAGATTTACCTAATAAAAGCAATAAGAAAAAATGGATATGGGGATGTGGAGGATGTTTAGGTGTTTTCTTAGTTCTAGCTATAATTTTCGGCGCATGTAGTGCTGTATTCGTAAATAGTGTGGACGAAGAAATGAATGGAACTAAGGAAGAACAGGCTAAAAATAAAAAGACATCTGAAAAAAGATATGAAGTTGGTGATGAAGTTACTATCAAAGATGTGAATTTCAAATTAGTAAATGCATCTTTTACTGACGAAAGAAATGAATTTGCAGAAGTAGAAGCTGATAAAGTTTTAGTTCTAGATATGGAAATTAAAAATAATGGAGATGAAGATATCCCAGTCGGTACAGACGTAAAAGCTTATGCTGATGGTAAACAATTAGAGAGTTACCCAGTTAATGATGAATTAATAGACGGTTTATCTCCAGGCAGGTCTATACAAGGGAAAACAGGATTTGCTATTACAGGTAATCCTAAAAAACTTGAATTAGAATTTAGCCCTTTTGCTGATTTCAGTGGGACAAAAGCAATTTATAATTTAGATCCACAGTAAATTCAACTTAGCAGACCACTAAATACTGGTCTGCTTTTATTACAAACTAAACCAAACTTAAGTTCTAATTATTAAACTGATTATTTAAGTTGCGTATATAACAACCATTTGGTCTACAATGTACAAACTACTTTAAATTTACAGTCATGTTACAAGTCAAATGAAAAATCACATGATTTATAAGCTTTCAGAAATAGAACAGCATTCTGTATTTTAAAGTTTTCTACCCTTTTTCATTACAAACCACAAAAAATTATTATTTTTCGTATTCTGTTTGTATTTTTACTCTTTGCAATCCTTATTAAATGCAAGTTCCTCTATTAAAAAGTGAAATACTGTAATCCTCTTGCAGATAATTCCAAAGAAACTGAGTAACAATTATTTTGTAACTTACCGATAAAGTCAACCCGATATTTTATAAAAATTTAAAATATTATTGATGTTATGTAGTATTGTTGATGCTATAATTTTAATTGAGTAAAAGAGCCTTACATTTTCGTGACACCTCTCGAGCCTTGAATTGGTATGGAAATGAGGTGGTAGCATGGATATTAATATTAACATCAACTTTGATTTTACTGTCGTAATAACATGGTCAGTTAGTATAGCATTTACTATTGTATATGCCCTATATCGTGCTATTAAAGAAAAGCAAAAAAAATAAGCTAACTATACGCCAATATAGTTAGCTTTAACCTAAAAAGGTTCGTTTGGTAATCACAACCATACTTGTGAGCCTTTACTCAATGGATAGGCGTCAAGTTATTTGGGCTTGATGGCTATCCTTATTACAACTAAATATTACCACATTATATTATAATTTGACAATATAAATCTATGATAAAAACCTTGAAAATAATTCTACAACCATTATGGCTGTAGCATTTTAAATTTAATAATAATTATTTTGCGTATTCAGTTCTTATTTTTTAAAGAAGAAATAACCAGTACACAAGTTTTAAAAGACAGAGTTTTTCAAAATGGTTATGATGACAAAGACGTTTCGAAAATAATAGAGATTTTCCTATATGAAGACATAATTGAAACGCCTGTTCAAAAGATTGGAGAACACGATTTTCTAATTTATATGCATAAATTCAATGAAGTAGAACGAGAGAGTCTGATATAACGAAAAATACCTACCTTAATTGGTGGGTATTTTTAATCTTTATAAAGTTTTGAATAATCACTAATAAGGTCGTGAGTACTTTTGTAAGTCATTTTAGCATATTCTTTATCTAAATAATTTATTTTTTCTTTTAATGATTTTAATTTTTGATCAAAAAACCTTTTATTACATCTGGTTATTTTTTCAATTGGTATGAGTTTTTCATCTCCATATAAATCATCAGGGTCCCTCCTTATGGTTACAATCCATTCTTTGTGTTCATTAAAATTGTTGGATGTCCAACTGCACAAAAAGCTTTCTGGCAAATCAATGTCTAGAGTATTAGCTACAAGTTTTTCACAGTCAGCATTGTTAATAGGATATAAAAATAAATTTCGTGAACTTTGAACTGTAATAATAAAATTCATTACATCTCTGTATATAATAACTGAAGATTTAGATAGTTCTTTTTCGTTAACATCATTCAAAACATTTAGTATTTCTTTGTATTTCTCCTTCATTTCTTCAAGGTTATTAGCATGAAACATATCGGTTTTATTCAACATAATCTTTATTTCCTTGATGTATTCAGGAATAGAGTCTAACTTTTCTAATACAAATATATTGGAATCCATATTTTTTTGTAAATCATTCATCTTAATCTGTTGTTTAAAAAGTTTTCTTGATTCACTTCCTGCTATTTTAGCACCTATATATGCACCCAAAAAAGTGGTAAATAAACCGGTGATACCTATTATAACTTCCAGCTTCTCAAACGGTTTTAAAACATTTAACTTAATACTATTCAAAAGTAATACTATTACTAATACTCCTAAAATTACAGCAAAAAATATTTTTATAAAAAATCTTATTTTAATCACAATCCTTCTACTAATTCCACTAATTCATTTATATCGTATTTAATTTTTAAATAAGCTAAAGCTTCATCACGACTAGCAAAATATATTTTATTTTCAACACATTCATTGTTCCATATTTCTCGTTCAACAATATCCAAATCTTTAAATATATTTATTCCATCAGCATATTTAAATTCTATTTCATATAAATGTCGACCATTTGCTTTCACATTATTTATTTCTCATTTCCTCCAATCTTATATATATAATTATAGAAATTAATAAGATTAAAGGTTAGAATCGAACCAGCAGCACTGGACACTAGGCTAAAAGTACAAAATTGAATAAAAATTCTATATTTAATATACTACAAATATAACCCCATCACACAAAGTAACAGGGCAAGTAAATAAGTATTTTATTATGAAACTGAAGCACTATTTCAGTGCTTATATATTAATAAATACTACATTATTAGTAATTTAATAAATAAAATATTATCGCTAATACAAAGTATCATTGATTGATATTTTTTAAAAATCCATAGGATTTACATTCAAAACCATTAGATATATATAACTTATGCGCATTTTCTCTTTCTGTTCTAATTCCGCTAGTCAATGTAATTGTTTTACAGTTTAACTTGTCAGCCAATCTTTCAGATTCCTTTAATAATAATGATCCCAATCCATTCCCTCTAAAATTTGAATTAACAACAAAAGCCAATATACGCATATAATCTCCACCATTTTCATAGAACATCATCTTACACATGCCACTAAAACCAATAATTTTCTCGTCTTCAAACAGTAGTAGCATATAATAGTCTTTGTGATTATTAATCTTACTTAATCGATGAATAAGTTCTTTACTCTTTGTTGGATACCCCAACTCATAATATAATTGTAGTAAATCGTCGATTTAGTTAAAGTCTTTTTCTTCAAATAATCTTGTATATATTGTCATAAAGCACCTACTTATTTGTAAAATACCATATGTGGTTTTGTGTCTTTATAATAATTCAATCTATTTTCTAGTGTGCCAGTATGTAACTCTAACTTGTGTCCGTCAGGATCAGTAAAATAAATTGATTGCTTATCTCTTACATCTCTAGTACGCCCTTCTAATATGTTCACGTTATTTTCCTTGAGCCATTGATGCCAATTAATAAACTCACTTGCCTCTATAGTAAACGCTGTATGTGTGTATGAATATTGAATTTCATTTCGAAGGATATTTCTTTCTTCATTTAACGCAACCCATAAGCCACCAATATCGAAATATGCAGTTGTTTTTCCACTTACTAATAATTTACCACATAAAATATCTTTATAAAAACGTATAGAATCATTTAAATTACTAACGGAATAACATATATGATTAATAGATTGTATCATTATAGGCCTCCTATATTCTAGAATATTGAAATAGTTGATTTTTAACTTTATGACATAATTTAACTCTTATTAAATATTATAACACAAAATAACCCTACCTAGTTTCTGAACTGTACCCTGTCAAGTAGGTTTTGTGTAATTGTTGTAATACAAGACATATCGAATATATCTCATTCAGTCAATTTATTTCGATTTAATCTACCCTCGTTATATTCAATTTATTATCTGCTAATGAAGTCGCAATTGTTTTCCCATCATAAACCACAAAAATAATCCTACAACCATTGTGGCTGTAGGATTTTTAATTTAATAATAATTATTTCGCGTATTCAGTTGCTCTCATCTCCCGGACAACTGTCACTTTAATATGCCCTGGATATTGTAATTCACTTTCTATTTGGTCTTTAATACCTTTTGCTATTCTATGTGCTTTTAAGTCATCAATATCTTCAGGTGATACTATTACTCTAATTTCTCTACCTGCTTGAATCGCATATGCTTTTTCAACACCGTCATAGTCTTCAGATATTTCTTCTAATCTCTCTAGTCGTTTAACATAGTTTTCTAATGTCTCACGTCTAGCTCCTGGTCTAGCAGCGCTTAATGCGTCTGCAGCAGCTACGAGTATAGAGATGACTGATGTCGGTTCTACATCCCCATGATGTGAGTGTATTGCATTTATGACTGTATCATGTTCATGATATTTCTTAGCAAGTTCTACCCCTATTTCAACATGGCTGCCTTCAACTTCATGATCGATAGCTTTACCAATATCATGTAATAAACCTGCACGTTTCGCTAATGTTTCATCTTCACCTAATTCAGCTGCTAACATTCCTGAAAGTTGTGCAACTTCTATAGAGTGTTTCAGAACACTTTGACCGTAGCTTGTACGATATTTCATTCTTCCTAATATCTTAACTAATTCTGGATGTAAGTTATGAATACCTAATTCAAAGGTAGCTTGTTCTCCTGATTCTCTCATCAAGTCATCTACTTCTCTTCTTGCTTTTTCAACCATATCTTCAATTCGACCTGGATGTATACGTCCATCAGATACTAAATTAGTTAAGGCTGTCTTAGCAATTTCTCTTCGAATTGGGTCAAAACCAGATAATATTACTGCTTCTGGTGTATCGTCTATAATCAAATCTACTCCTGTTAATGTTTCTAAAGTACGTATATTTCGACCTTCACGACCGATGATACGTCCTTTCATTTCATCGTTTGGTAAATTCACGACTGATACTGTTGATTCTGAAGTATGATCTGCCGCTAATCTTTGTACTGTAGTAGCTAACAGTTCTTTTGCTTTCTTATCAACATTTGATTTAAGTTCACGTTCTTTTTCCTTTACAAGTACGGCAATATCATGTGACAGTTCTTCTTCGACTTTTGAAAATTGCTCTTTACGAGCTTCTTCGCGTGTCAATCCGGAGATGCGTTCTAGTTCTTGTTCATGTTTCGTTATTATGTCTTGAACATTACTCTCTTTTGCATCTACCTGTTGTTGTCGCTCTTCAATTTTAGCTTCTTTGTTTTCTAGAATTTCATCTTTTTTGTCTAAAAGATCAGATTTGCGCTCTAAGTTTTCTTCTTTTTGAAGTAATCTTGATTCTTGTTTTTGTAGGTCACTTCTTCTCTCTCGAATTTCACTATCAAGATGATCTCTAATTTGTTGATTTTCTTCTTTTGCTTCTAGCAATTTCTCTTTCTTTAGGCTCTCAGCTTCTTTGTTCGCTTCACTTAAAATATAGTGAGCTGACTGACGAGCTTGATCTTGCTTTTTCGTTAAGCTATTTTGTGCGAAAAAGTATCCTACAACAACACCTAGAATAACTCCTAGCAAAATGAGTAAGAGGGTTAATAAGTCCACATAAACACCTCCTTCTATCTAGGTTTTTACGTCTTATATATACAAAAATATGATTAAATGAAACTATGGAATCATACAACTCAATTGTACGTTTAAATTTGTACAAGTGTCAAGGACATCACCTTTATTTTTCATATGATTTCAATAAAAAAGCGTTCTATAAATCATCTCATTACAAGTGATTTATAGAACGCTAATAAAAGTTATTGATCTAGCAATGATTCTTGCTCAGGATTTTCTTCTTTTTTATCTTTCTTATCTTTCTTAGCTTCTTCTTTAGGTTTACCATTAAAACCTAATTCATTTCTAAGAATAGAATCAATTTCTTCAATGATAGCTGGGTTTTCTTTCAAGTATGTTTTAACATTTTCTTTACCTTGTCCCATTCTTTCACCATTATAAGAATACCAAGCACCTGATTTATCGACGATTTCATATTCAACAGCTAAATCGATTAATTCGCCTTCACGTGAAATACCTTCACCGTACATAATATCAACTTCTGCTACTCTAAATGGTGGTGCCACTTTGTTCTTAACAACTTTAATCTTAGTACGGTTACCTACAACTTCTTGACCTTGTTTCAATTGTTCGGCTCTACGCACTTCTAAACGAACAGAACTATAGAATTTAAGTGCACGACCACCAGGTGTAACTTCAGGGTTACCGAACATAACGCCTACTTTTTCACGGATTTGGTTGATAAATATTGCAGTTGTATTTGATTTAGATATTGCAGCTGATAATTTACGTAAAGCTTGGCTCATTAGACGAGCTTGTAAACCAACGTGTGTATCGCCCATTTCGCCTTCAATTTCAGCCTTAGGTGTAAGAGCAGCTACAGAGTCAACGATAATAATATCAACAGCACCACTTCTTACGAATGCTTCAGCAATCTCTAGTCCTTGTTCCCCGTGGTCAGGTTGTGATAAATAAAGGTTATCTATATCTACGCCTAAATTCTTAGCATAAACTGGGTCTAAAGCATGCTCAGCATCGATAAATGCAGCTACGCCTCCTTGACGTTGTGCTTCTGCAATAGCATGAAGCGCAACAGTTGTCTTACCAGAACTTTCTGGTCCATATATTTCAATAATACGTCCTTTAGGATATCCACCTACTCCTAAAGCTTTATCTAATGTAATAGATCCACTGGACACAGCTGAAACTTCTCTACTTGTGTTATCCCCAAGTTTCATAACTGCCCCTTTACCAAAGGATTTTTCCATATTTTTAATTACTGTATCGAGTGCTTTCTGACGTTGTTCGTTCACGCGATAACCTCCTATATATATAAAATGAGTTTACTTGTTTAATTAGCTATCATTTACTATAAATCTTTTTCTCTTAAAATGCAAGTATAAAGCGAATATTTGTTCGTGTTTTTATGTGTGTTTTCTTAATAAATGCGAACATAAGTGCCACTTTTATGAATTTATGCTTATTCTCTTAAAAAATTCAAAAATTCAATAAGCGCTATATTACTGATTCTATCACGTTTCCCAGCATAAGATTGACTCAGTCTAGAATTAAATTTTTTGTGTTTTTGCACATCTGAAATATAGACCATCGATTCTTCATCTTGTTCCAATAATATTAAGACAGTATCTACATTAAATCTTTCTTTTAATTTAAAAGCAATGTTCTCAAAATTATCTTGCTTAGAAATATTTAATAGTTGATCAATACTTTCTTCTTGTATGACATAACCTTTTAAGTATTTTTCACTTTTATCATTTAATTTCAACCTTGATAACAGTATACCATCTGTAATACCATCGTATACTAAAAAGGGCTTATCTGTATGTGAAAAAACAGCTTCTTCCATCGTAGTATCATCACTACCGTAATAATATGAACCTATTCGATTTAAAATTTCTTCTTTTACTGGATTTATTAATTCCAAAGCTTCCTGTTTAGTATTTGAATTTGCTGTAATTCTTAGGGAAACTTCATGTGAACCAGCTAGTGGTGCAATTGTCGGATTAGTTTGGTTGTCAATTAAGTCCATACACTCTGTTTCAAGTCTTGATTCCCCGATACCAGCAAATTTTAATGATTCAGAATGAATAACACGTTCCTCATTTAAAAAATAAGGTACAAGATATTGTGTTACCATTGGCTTTAATTCTCTAGGTGGTCCAGGTAATAACACGATTTTTTTATCTTCATGTTCAACATACATACCTGGAGCCATACCAACATCATTTTTTAACACTTTGCTTCCTTCAATTACTAGCGCTTGCTGTTTATTATTTGGTGTCATCGGTCTATTTTCATTCTTAAAATATTGCTCAATAAATTCCATCGCTTCTTTGTTTGTTTCTAAACCTCTTCCTAACACATTAGCTACTGTTTGTTTCGTTAAGTCATCTTTTGTAGGACCTAAACCACCTGTTAAAATGACCACGTCATGTGCCGCCAATTCTTCTTGTATTGCACGCTCAAGCCTAGAAGGGTTATCTCCTACTGCTACGTGTCTCATTATACTAGCACCAAGTTCATTAAACGTTTTTGATATAAACTGAGCATTAGTATTTGCAATCTGACCTAATAAAATTTCTGTTCCTACACTAAGTATACTTACTTTCATTTTATTCCTCCTAAAGAAAGTGAAAGGGACATCAATCTCTTGTTCTCATAAGATTTCGTTGCCCCATCATAGCAAAGATAACAAGAATTAAATGAGTTTAGCATAAACAATCTTCAATTCAGTTAACTACTGCCAATATAACAAAAGAGCCTGAGACATTGAATATGTCCCGGACTCTTTACAAGATATAACTATTTTGAGCCTTTAAACACATCTCTACCATGGTAAAAGTATTCAATACCAGATAAGATTGTAAAGAATGTTCCTATGTACAATAACCATTGACCTAAATTAATTTGCCATAACATAGAAAATGGTTCTTGTAATAAAATAAATACGAGTGCCACCATCGTAACGGCAGTTTTGATTTTACCTAATTGCCCAGCTGCACTTACAAATCCTTGTTCTATTTGTAAAAGTCTTAAACCAGTAACGGCAAATTCTCTTGCTATAATAATAATAGCTATAACTGAAGAAACTTTGTCTAATTCCACTAGCGCTATTAATGCACTTGCGACTAATAATTTGTCAGCTAATGGATCTAAAAATTTCCCCATATTAGTAACGAGTTGCCACTTTCTTGCCAAGTAACCATCAAACCAATCAGTAGCAGATGCTATTATAAAAATAATAGCGGCGATAAATTGTTCAATTCTCATTTCTTGTCCAAATAAGAAATCCATCTTACCCATATTAAAATCTACAAGTAAGAAAAGTACAAAAACAGGTATTAATATAACACGTAATACCGTCAATTGGTTAGGAATATTCATATGCTTTCTCCTTCTTTACTATCAATCCCATAATAATACTATTATAAATCAATCATACTGAGAATTAAACGATTATTATCAACAATATCCATAAGATAAGTAATAGGCCAAAAAATGTAACCATTTGAATGATTAATTTAGAAACCATATTATTTTCTGATATTTCTGATTGGCTTCTTTTTTCTTGTGTAAGCTGGCGAAATGCTTCTTTTGCAGATGGTGCTGATTTAGGTAATTCACTTTGATGTTTATCTATTAATTCTTTAGGACTCATATTAATAGATGAAGCATATTTTGTAATAAAGCCTCTCGTATAATCTGGATTTGGTAAATTTTCAAAATCATTTTTTTCTATCATGACTAGAAATTGACGTTGAATTTTGGTCTTTTCTTCTAATTCAACTAACGTCATACCAAGTTGCTCTCTTTTATTTCGTAAAATCTCGCCAATATTTTTCAAACTTTTTCCACCTCTACAAGATTATTCAAAGAATCCAAATCCATCACCAAATCCCATACTATCATTTGAAAATAAATCATTTTTATTTAATTGTTCATATGTAATTTCTTGATCTTCAGTTTCTCTCAACTCAATAATATAGTCAAAGTCTTCTAAACTATATTCAGAACGCTGTACAAATAGATCAGGGTGTTCTACGACTTTAATTGTCGGTAGACTCATCACTTCTCTCACGAGTTGTTTATGTTTTTCGTCGGTTTGTTTCGAAGTGACAGCACCATCAATAATATAAACGTTTTTATCGCTATATTCACCTTTAAGCAATGAACTTCTTACAGTTTGTTTGATTAAAGTAGAACTGATAAACAACCATTTTTTATGTGCACACACACTTGCTGCAACAACTGATTCTGTTTTACCAACACGTGGCATACCTCTTACACCAATTAATTTATGTCTATCTTCTTTAAATAACTCAGCCATAAAATCAACTAGCAAACCTAAATCTTTTCTTTCAAAACGAAATGTTTTTTTATCATCTATATCACGTTTAATATATCGCCCATGCCTTACTGCTAATCTATCTCTTAAACCAGGAGTTCGTAATTTTTTTATTGTGATGTCATCAATTTCTTTTACGATGTTCTCAAAGCGTTTTACTTTATCCATATCATCTGTCTTTATAAGTAATCCACGCCTACCTTGATCTACACCATTAATAGTAATAATGTTAATGCCTAATATACCTAGTAAACTAGAAATATCACCTAACAACCCTGCTCTGTTTACTTGAATATCATATTCTAAATACCATTCTTTTTTAATGACTTCTCCCATAATATCCACCCCAATATTAAGTATACCATCCACCGTTAATACGAAGTACTTGTCCTGTCACACTTTGAGATAACGGGTCCAATAAATAAGCTACACATGAACTAATCTCTTTAGTAGTGATAAATCGATTTTGTGGTATATCTTCTTTTAATTGTATTTGTGTCATTTCATCTAGTTCATTTGTCATTTTACCATGAACGACACCTGGAGTTATAGCGTTAACTGTAATGGATGTTAAAGCTAATTCTTTTGCAAGAGATTTTACAAATCCAAGTTGCGCAGCTTTCATGGTAGAATAAATCGTTTCATAGCTAGCACCTGTTTCCCCCCAGATTGATGAGATGACTATGATGCGTCCATTATCACTTTGCCTTAAACGATCCACTAATGCTTGTACAACTTTTATTAAATTATAAACATTTATCAAATATTGTCCATCAATATCCTCGTCAGACATATCTTGAATGGCGCCAAATAATGATTGACCAGCAACATAAATTAAATGGTCAATATGATTAATTTCATCCAGTTCACGAAATGTTATTTTTTCTGTAAGATCTAATTTCAAAAATGAAACTGGTTGATGTTTATAGCGCGATTTTAATGTTTCTATATCTGCATTATTATAATGTAATATAACTTCATCGCCTCGTGCTAGGCATTCATCAACTATTGAAAGACCTATATCACCGCTTCCTCCAATAATTAATGATTTAGCCATTATCTTTCACCAAACGACTTTCTACGACATTATCAAAATTAATAAGCGATTTTAATGTATGGTGTACGCTATCAACTGTGATTGACTCTAAAATATCTATTAATCTGAAAAGTTCTACCCCTTCAAAATAAAATTTTGTATACTGATTAGCAATATATTCAGGTGAATTTAAACTCGATACAATTTCACCTAATGTTTGTTTTCTTAATCTATTTAATTCTGATACATCGAAACCATTTTCTATATAACTTTGTAATTCTTCAAATATTGCTGACTTAAATTGATCATGTTTGTCTGTAGAAACAGCTAATATCAAGTAACTATAAGTAGCTTCATTAGCAAATTGGTAACCGAAAGTATCATCAATCACATCTTGCTCAAGTAGTTTTTGATAAAAGTCTGTTTGTTCACCGAACATTAAATCTAAAGCGAGCATCATTTCAATATCATTTTTAACTCTTATTTCATCAGAAATACTGTTAGGTTTGAATTTAAATGCAACCATTGATTTTTCATGAACAATCTCCATTTTTGTTTCTACATACTCTTGGTGTACTGATTCTGGTTCGTTAAATGGTTGACGTTGTATAGGAGGCATTTCACTTAATTCTCTTGTTGCTTCATGTTCCCTTACTAATTCAATTGTTTCTTCAGGGTCTACATCACCCACAACAATTAATACCATATTAGCAGGATGGTAAAATGTTTCATAAGATAAATATAAATCATCTGCTGTTATTTTATATATACTTTCAACTGATCCAGCAATATCAATTTGAACCGGATGTTTATGGTACAAAGCGCCTAATGTTTGAAACATCAACTTATAATTTGGTTGTTCTTGGTACATTTTGATTTCTTCAGCAATAATACCTTTTTCTTTTTCTACAGTTTGTTCTGTAAAATATGGGCTTTCAATCATTTTTAGTAATCTAATAATATTGTCGTGAACATTGTCAGTAGCGCTAAATAAATAGCTTGTTCGATCAAATGTTGTAAATGCATTTACTTGTGCGTCGTTTTCAGCAAAACTTGTAAATACATCTCCTTCTTCTTTTTCAAATAATTTATGTTCTAGAAAATGGGCAACACCATCAGGAACCGTTGCATATTCTGTTTCTCCATGTGGTTTAAAAGTATGGTCTAACGAACCAAATTTAGTTGTATATGTAACAAAAGTTTTATAAAAACCTTTTTTAGGAATAACGACTACTTTTAATCCATTTTCTAAAGTTTCTTCAAATACTGTCTCATCTATTTGTTCATAGTATTTATTCGTCATCTTTTTCACCTTCAGTCAGTATATATATCGTATCTAATTGTCCTTGTTGTGAAATGTTCATAATATCTTTTTTAGTTATAGAATTTATTTCTTTAATCCATTCTTCATAATCATATACGGATTGATATCTTGCATGCATATGCAATAAATCAACCATTTGTCTTTGTTTATCGAACATTTCTTGTGCATTTGATATAAGAACTTTCTTGGCTAGTTCTAACTTGTTGTCTTCAAAGTGGCCTTCTTGTAAATCTTTATAAATATTTAATATCGTTTCTTTAGCCACTTGTACTTTATCTTTAGATATGCCACCAACTATATATAAGAAACCATTTCTCGCATCAATTTGTGAATGTATAGAATATGCTAAACTTTGTTTTTCTCTTACTTCACTAAACAATATAGAAGACGCATCGCCACCCAATAACATGTTTAATACTAAGAAAGAATAGTATTCTTTAGAATGGAATGTAATAGGGAAACGGTACCCCATGTTTAACTTCGCTTGATCAATTTCAGTATAATCAGTAATTTCTCTAACTTGATCAATATGTTTTATTGCAGATGTTTCAATTTCCATTTTATTATTATGTTCAAAAGTAAAATATTTTTTGCATAAAGATTTAACTTCTTCTAAGCCAACGTTCCCAATAACATAAGTTGAAATTGCGTTTTCTTCAAGCAAGTCTTGATATGTTTGTACTAAATTTTGTGCATTAATACTGTCTATATCTTCTAAATGGCCCGTTGCTAAAAATCTATATGGTTCATTTTCAAACATATGATTTAAAAATTGCAGGAATGCACGTTGAGATTTATTTTCTTCAATCGCAGTTAATTTTTTCTTTAGTAAAAATTTTTCTTGTTCTGTATATTTTTCATTAAATTGATTATTTTCTATGTATGGATTAAATATAACTTCATGTAATAATTGTACAGCTTTTTCTAATAATGAAGACTCACTATTCAAATACTTTTCATTTACGATTTCTATACCTATCGTCATGATATGATTGTGCGCTTGTTTATTCACATAACTAAATAAATGTGCACCGTATAAATCTGCTAACAAGTTATTCATTTCTTTATCAGTTTGATATTTCTTCGTTACTCTAGTTAATAATTTACTTAATATAGACCTCGAAGTGATTGTTTCGCTATCTAGTGGCGCAACAAATTTAAAGACAATTGTTGTTGTTTTAAATTTCTTTGTTGGTATCACATAAACGTCGTTAGATGCTAATTGTATATGTTCAGTTGTTATCATTTTTGATACCTCTCTTTTTTTATGTATAGATATACAGAAACAAAGCAACAATTGTTACTTTGTTTCTGTGTAATATAATGATTATATCCTATTTCGTTTGATTCGAAACTTAACAAGACTACTTTTAAAGTAATTTAATGAATAAAGAACAGGTCTTTCTTGTTCATCGTAATGAATTTGAGTAAGTAACATCATAGCATCATCAGGATGAGAATTTAATATTTCGCTAATGTAAGGCTCATAGCTAATAGATTCTATCGATGTATCAGCACGAGTGATTTTATATTCTATTTTATTCTCTATTGCGGATAATAGAGATAAATTAGAATGATAGTCACTACATGGAAATAGATCTGCAGAAATTTTATCTAAGCAATATACAACTGGTTCTCCATCAGCTGTCCTCAATCTTTCTATGACAGAAATGATAGCATCATCATCTAAATTCAATACTTCTTTTTCAATTATAGTCGTTACTTCTTCATCAAGACTAATGAATTCTGTACCAGCTTTTTGGCCGTTTTTCTCTATCATATTGGTAATACTTACAAGTTCATCTAAAGGATAATAAAATGGTTGTCTTGGTTTCACTATCGTACCTTCTCCAGATTTTTGGGACAATATTTGCTCTGTTACAAGTTCATGAATAGCCTTTTCTATTTCTTCATATTCAATATCTAATGTTCTTTTTAACTCGAATTCCGTTGGTATAACTTCTCCCGGTTCTAGTTCACCTTTTTGAATTTTATCTAATAGCCAGTTTTTCACAAAATTAGTCGTTTCACTTGTAGACATAATATCCCCCTATTCATCTTGATAAATATCGACCAAAACTTGTCTAGGTTTACTACCTGATTGTGGCCCTATTACGCCATTTCCTTCTAAATCATCCATTAATCTAGATGCCCTATTGTAACCTATTCTAAATCGTCTTTGTAATAAACTAGCACTTGCTTTTTGTTCTTCAACAACAAATAAATAAGCTTCTTTATACAATTCATCTTCGCTTTCCATTTCCCCTGATTCACTAGGTTCGTCCGGTTCCATCTCTTTAACGTAGTTAGCTGTTTGCTCACCAATTACATGTTGAACAACATTTTCAACTTCTCCATCCGAGAGGAAAGCACCTTGAATTCTTGTCGGTTTAGAAGAATCTCTTGATAAGAATAGCATATCACCTTTACCAAGTAATTTTTCAGCACCACCACCATCTAAAATCGTTCTAGAATCTGTCGCTGAACTTACAGCAAATGCAATTCTAGATGGTATATTCGCCTTAATACTACCTGTTATTACATCAACAGAAGGTCTTTGTGTTGCAATAATTAAATGTATGCCTGCTGCCCTAGCAAGTTGTGCTAATCTCATGATTGATGACTCAACATCTTTACCTGCCACCATCATTAAGTCAGCTAATTCATCTACAATCACTACTATATAAGGTAGTTGTGCTTGTTTCTCTTCTAACTCCATGTTACTTCTTTCAATGTACTCGTTATAACCCTCTATATTTCTTGCTCCAACATGTTGGAATAAGTCATATCGTTTTTCCATTTCAGATACTACTTTTTGCAGAGCTTGGTTTGCCTTTTGAGGGTTGGTTACTACTGGCGTTAATAAATGAGGAGCACCATTATATACATTTAACTCAACCATCTTCGGATCAATTAGCATAAGTTTAACTTCATGTGGTTTAGCATTCATAAGAATACTCGTTATAATTCCGTTAATGCATACCGATTTACCACTACCTGTAGCACCTGCCACAAGTAAATGTGGAAGTTTATTAAGTTCAGCTGTAATAGGTTCACCAGAAATATCCCTACCCAATGCTACTTCTAATTTATTAGTTGTGGACTTCATCTCATTTAATACTTCTTTCAATGTAACCATAGAAATATGTTCATTTGGCACTTCTATTCCCACTGCTGATTTACCTGGAATAGGTGCTTCAATTCTAATATCTTTAGCTGCAAGATTAAGGGCGATATCATTGCTCAAGTTCACAATTTTATTTACTTTAACGCCTTGAGCAGGCTGCACTTCATATTGGGTAACAGCTGGACCAATTCTTATTTGTGTAACTTTAGCATCGACATTAAAGTTTCTTAATGTCGCTTCAAGTAATTTCCCTTTCTCTTGAACAGTTTTCTTAGACACTGTTTGAGATTTAGGTGGATCATTTAAAATACTAAGCGGAGGTAATTTATAATTTAAATTCTCTGTTTCGTCTATAGTAGATTCATTTGTTTCCTCAGCTGGTTCTTCTTGTTTAATTTCTGATTTAGGAACTGATTTTTTCTTAAGTTGCTGTTTTTCAGTTGATTCAAAAATTGGAATATCATCATAGGATGTTTCTTGATTTTTTGTTTCTTCTTTTGTTGTTTCTGGTGGATTATCCATTTTAATTTCTTTCATATCTGAAACATCTTTGATTTTTTCTTGTTTACGTTTTTCTTTTTCTTGTTTTTTAATTTGAGATTTTTCTTCTCTTTTACGTTCTAAGTTAACCATTTTTGATTTTGTTTTACTTTGTACATTTTCAAATAATGATTTTGTTATATCTCTATGTTTTTTGTTAAATATAAGAATCATACTTGATACTAAAATTAACAATGTAATTAAACCATAACCAAATACTGAAACGAGTTTACTTACCACATTAAATACGTGATAACCTATGAAACCACCACCATTAAAGTACATGGCATTACTTTCTAAAGCTGAGTATGTTTCACTTAATGACGTTTTAAATGAATCAAATGACTTATCTTTGAAATATAAAATCATTTGGAATAACAACAATAGTCCAATTTGAAATATGAATAAGCCAGTTAAACGTCTTGTAAACTTCACTTTATCATTTAATGTAATCAATAGTGAAACAATCACGATTAATATATATGTAAAATATTTGGAATAGCCGAATAAAAAGTGGAAGAAACTATCAACCATCAACCCGATAAAACCTAATTGAAAAGCGCCTAACACTATTAAAAACAGCACGAGTACTTCTATGACATACTTTAACGTGTTATCTTTTTGCTTCTTTTTACCTCGCGTTGTTTTTCTTTTACGCGTTGTTGGCTTTTTCTTTTGTACCATTATACGAATAGCCTCCTTATCAATAATGCAAAAAATAAGCCCAATATTGGGCTTATTTGACTGTAAAATTCTTCAACAAAATATTAGATTTCAGAAATAATTGGAATAATCATCGGACGACGTTTCGTTTGTTCGTATAAATATTTGCCAAGTTTATCTCGCATATTTTGTTTCATTTCTGACCATTCAATTTTCTTTTGTTGTAAGCCTTCTTCTACAATTTCACGTACTTTATCTGAAGCCTCATTTAATAATTCTTCACTTTCTCTAACATAAACAAACCCTCTTGATTGGATTTCAGGTCCACCAACAATTTTTCTGTTTTTAGGGTCTAATGTTACAACAGCAATGAAAATACCATCTTCGGCTAATAAATGTCTGTCGCGTAAGACGATGTTACCTACATCACCTACACCAATACCATCAATTAATACGTTTCCAGCTGTTACTTTTTCATTAGCAATCATTTGCTTGCCATCAAAATTAACAACATCGCCTTTTTCTAGTAAGAAAATCTTCTCAGGATCCACACCAGTTTCAGCTGCTAATTTAGCGTGAGCAATTTGCATTTTAAATTCACCTTGAACTGGGACGAAATATTCTGGTTTCATCAAGTTCAGCATTAACTTTAATTCTTCCATGCAACCATGACTTGATGCATGTGTCTTTTTGTTATTTGGCATAATGTTAGCGCCAGCTTTAACAAGTTCATTCATAGTTTGACCTATAATAACTTCCATATTAGCTGAAGCAGTTGTAGAGATATACACATTATCGCCTTCAAGTATGTTTAAAATAGGATGTCTTTGTAAAGCCATTTGTCCTAATGCTTCGATTGGTTCACCTTGCATACCTGTTGCAATAATTATCATTTCATTTTTAGGATATTTACTTACATCATGAACTGGTACTAATAAGTTTTCTGGGATATTGAAATATCCTAATTTACGTGCAACATTAAAAGAACTTTCTAAAGAACGTCCTAAGAATGAAACTTTACGATTTAATTTGCTTGCTGCATTTAATACTTGTTGAATACGTATAAAGTTTGATGCATAACAAGACACAACAATTCTACCATTAGCTTTAGCAAATTCATCTACCATATGACTTTCGATTACATTTTCAGGAACATTATAACCGGGTTTTTCAGCTTCAGTTGAATCACTAATTAAAGCGAAAACACCGTTTTGACCAATTTCAGTCATTTTAGCGATATCAGGAGCGTAAGCACCTTGTAAACTTTGGTCGAATTTAAATTCACCTGTATAAACGATTGCACCATAAGAAGTATGTATACATACTCCTAGACTATCTGGAATAGAGTGCGTCGTATTAAAGAATGTAACGTTTACGTTTTTAAATCTCATGACTGAATCTCTATTTACTGTATAATAGCGTACTTTTTTGTTAATTCTTCTTGCTTTCATATGGTCTTTAACTAAAGCTATAGTCAATCTTGACCCATATACTGGCGCATCTAATTTTTCTAGGATATAGCTTACCGCACCAATTGAATCTTCATGGCCATGTGATAAGAAGATACCTTTTAATTTGTCTTTATTCTCTAATACATATTGTATATCGGGAATTACGACATCTACACCTAACATTTCATCTTCTGGAAACATTAAGCCAGCGTCTAACATAAACATTTCTTCGTCTACTTCAACGATATACATATTTTTTGCTATTTCTCCAACACCACCAAGTGGTATGATACGAATTTTATCATTTTTCTTTTTTATTAAACTCAAAATTGTTCCTCCTAAATGTAGTCCCGTCCATAATATATTTCTTTAATCATACCATTTATATTATCGTTTATACAAGCACCTATAATCGAGTTATAGATAAATAAAATATTGATTAAACGAATTCACAAACGATTGAGGAATCAATTTATAAATATGTTATTTCTCAGTTAAAATAAATTCTGAATAAGGTGACGCTAATAATGATTTAGTTGCCTCTTTTATATCTTCTATTTCAATCATATTAATGTTCTCTTCAAACTTTTCATTTGTTATCAATTCATTGTGGAACATTAACGATCTAGCATTTCTAGTCATTTTATTTTGATTGGATTCTGAAGCCATTAAAAAGCTCGTAATAATATGACTTTTAGCATCTTCTAATTCTTCTTGTGTAATGCTATCATCTAGCAGTTTTTTCAAAACATCAGTTATTAAATCGCTTGAAGCTTTCACATTTTCTTTATCTGTACCTGCATAAATCGTCAATATACCATTATCATGATAACTTTGGAAATCTGAGTAAACATTGTAACAGAGCCCATGCTCTTCTCTTAACACTTGGAACAACTTCGAACTCATTGTTTCTCCTAAAATAGTATTAAGAATGTTTGTCGCATAATAATACTTATTATTATAACTAGGGGCTTCATAACATCTCATGAAATGTGTTTGCTCTAACTCATTTTTATAGTATGTTTTCTTCTTTTCATAAAATTGAGTGTTTCTTTTTCCGTCTTTTATTTCTATTTGCTTATCATCTTTCAATGTATCAATTACAAGTTGTTTTAATTCTTCACTGAACGCTCCTGCAATAGATACAATTAATCGATTACTTTGATAATATTTCTTATGAAAATCTTCTAAAATAGATTTATTTATAGACTTAACACTATCAGGTTTACCTAAAATCATTCTTCCTAAAGATTGATTCTCAAAAACTTCTGATTCTAACGTGTCCATTAACCATTCTTCAGGAGTATCTTCTACCATTTTAATTTCTTCTAAAATAACTTTTTTCTCGCGCTCAATTTCCTCTTCAATAAATAAAGGATTTTTAACCATATCTAATAAAAGGTCTGTCGCTTTCCGTTCAAAACGTTTTAACGTTTTACAAAAATAACAGGTATACATTTTCGTAGTATAAGCGTTATTATATCCACCAATTTTATCAAATTCAGTCGATAGTTGTTGTCTTGTGTAATGTTTACTTCCCTTAAATAGCATATGTTCTACAAAGTGTGCGATACCTTCGGGATAATCTCCTTCATCTGCAGTCCCTGTCTTTATATATGCCCCAATACTCACAGTTTCACTGTTCGGTACCTCTTCAAAAATAATAACTGTTCCGTTATCTAAAGTTATTTGTTCTGTCATTTTTTCACCTCATAACAAAAACAGGGACAACGCATTGTCCCCATTCAATTACTTTGTATTTTATTTTTGCTCTTTATCTTCGTTCAATAATACTTTACGTGAAGCATTGACACGTCCTTGGCGGTCGATTTCAGTTACTTTTACTAAGAACTGATCTCCAATTTTAGCTACATCTTCAACTTTATTCACTCGATCATTTGAAAATTGAGAGATATGAACAAGCGCGTCTTTACCAGGGAATATTTCAACAAATGCGCCGAATTTTTCAATTCTCTTAACAGTTGCCATGTATATTGCGCCAACTTCTGCTTCTCTAGTAATATCTTCGATAATCTTGCGTGCTCTATCGATCATTTCTTGATCTTTAGAACCTATAAATACCGTTCCATCTTGCTCGATATCTAATTTAACACCCGTTTCATCGATGATTTCATTAATTTTCTTACCACCAGGTCCAATAACATCTCTTATTTTATCTGGTTTAATATGCATTATTTCAATCTTAGGTGCATACTCGCTTAAATCTTCACGAGGTTGACCTAATGTTTCTAACATATGATTTAAGATGTGTAATCTACCAATTCTAGCTTGTTCTAAAGCTTCTTTTAAGATTTGTTCACTTAATCCATCAATTTTAATGTCCATTTGTATCGCTGTAATACCTTTTTCAGTTCCAGCAACTTTAAAGTCCATATCGCCTAAAGCATCTTCCATACCTTGTATGTCAGAAAGAATTGTATAGTTATCATCTTTAGTGATTAATCCCATCGCTATACCAGCAACTGGCGCTTTAATTGGTACACCAGCATCCATAAGTGCAAGTGTAGAGCCACAAATTGATGCTTGTGATGATGAACCATTAGATTCTAATACTTCAGATACAACTCTAATTGTATATGGGAATTCTTTTTCATCAGGAATCACTTGTAATAAAGCACGTTCACCTAGTGCACCGTGACCAATTTCACGACGACCTGGCGCTCTTACTGGACCAGTTTCACCTACAGAGAAATTAGGGAAATTATAATGATGCATATAACGTTTTTGATCTTCAGTACCTAATCCATCTATGATTTGATGTTCACCTAATGCACCTAATGTTGCTACAGAGAATGCTTGAGTTTGGCCACGTGTAAATAAACCTGAACCATGTGCTCTAGGTAATAAGCCAACTTCAGATGCTAACGGTCTAATCTCTTCAGGTTTACGTCCGTCTGGTCTTACTTTATCTTCAGTGATTAAACGACGTACTTCGTCTTTCACTAATGTATCAAGTATTTTACTAACATCTTTAAGAACTTCTTCGTTATCAGGCTCTTCTTCGTTAGTAAAGTGTGCCAATACTTCATCTTTAACAGCAGTTATATTGATATCACGTTGTTGTTTTTCTTCTGTTCTAATTGCGCCGTTTAAATCTAATGCCTCGGCTTTTTGGATTACAGCTTCTTCAAGAGATTGCTCAACTTCAACAGGTTCAAATGGAGATTTCTCAGGTTGAATTTCATCAATTATAGCTTCTTGGAATTCTACTAATCTTTGAATTTCTTTATGACCAAATAAAATGCCTTCTAACATCGTTTCTTCAGATACTTCTTTCGCACCAGCTTCTACCATGTTAATAGCATCTTTATGACCTGCTACTTGTAAATCTAATAATGAAACTTCTTTAGCTTCTACGTCAGGGTTAATGACATATTCACCATCTACTAAACCAACATTAACACCTGCAATTGGTCTTTCAAATGGTATATCTGAAACAGATAATGCCATTGACGATCCGATCATTGCCGCCATTTCAGGTGAACAATTTGGGTCAACACTCATCACGATAGAAATAACTTGAACGTCATGTCTATAACCTTTTGGAAATAGTGGTCTAATTGGTCTATCAATTAAACGACTCGTTAAAGTTGCATCTTCCCCTGGTCTTCCTTCACGTTTGTTAAAACCGCCTGGTATTTTCCCAGCTGCATACATTTTTTCTTCATAATTTACCATTAATGGGAAGAAATCTACGTTTCTAGGCTCTCTAGAAGCTGTAGCAGTTGATAATACAACCGTATCCCCATATCTTACTAACACTGCACCGTTAGCTTGTTTCGCTAACTGACCTGTTTCTATTATTAATGGACTTCCTGCCCATTCTGTCTTAAAGACTTTTTTCTCTTGAGACATTTATGAATCTCCTCTCATTACAATTAATCAATTATATCATACCATTAATATGTACTCATTTTATAATTTTTTATAAAAAAATCGAAAGAAATCTGATCGATTCCCTTCGATTGGTGTTGCGATTAGCGACGTAATCCAAGTGATTTAATTAGATCACGGTAACGTTGAACGTCATTATCACGTAAGTATGTTAATAAGTGTTTACGACGACCAACCATTTTTAATAATCCACGACGTGAATGGTGATCCTTCGTGTGAGTACGTAAATGTTCGTTTAAAGCAGTGATTTCTGCTGTTAAAACTGCGATTTGTACTTCTGGAGAACCAGTATCAGTTTCATGTACGCGGTATTGTTCGATTAGTTCGTTTTTTCTTTCTTGTGAAATTGCCATTGTCAATTTCCCTCCTATTTTTGTATTCACCTTATACCTGAGCGAATCGTCGGAGTGTCGATCAGCCAAGGAATAGGCACTTTAACTATTATACATAAACCACTATTGTTTATCAAGTTCAAGTAATGATTTTGCTTTTTCTTTATCTTTAGATATTTGTTCTACAAGTGCATCAATGCCGTTAAACTTTTGTTCTGGTCTAATGAAATGATGCCAAAATACTTCCACTCTCTCCCCGTAAATACTTTCTTCAAAATCGAAAATATTTACTTCGATGCTAACTTGTGAAACTGATGGGTCATGAAAAGTTGGTTTAACCCCTACATTACAGACACCTTCATATACTTTGTTTCTAGACTTAATGAGTAATGTAACGGCATATACACCATTTCTTGGTAATACATATTCGTCACTTGGTTCGACATTAGCGGTTGGAAAGCCTATTGTTCTACCTCTTTTTTCTCCCTGAACAACCATGCCTTTTATAACATATGGACGACCTAAAGCTAAAGTACACGCTTCTACTTCACCTAATTCAAGTGAAGTTCTAATATTTGTAGTTGATATTTTAATATCTTCTTCTAAAGTTTGTTTAGAAACGACGTGTACACTAAAAGGATAATCATTCTCTTGTAAAGAAGCCATATTGCCTTTTCCGTATTTACCAAAGCTAAAATCATATCCCGCAATGACAGCTTTAACATGATTACGAATAAAATATTGTTCTACAAATTCATCTGCAGAAACATCTGCAAAGCTAGAAGAAAAGTTTACGACAAAACAATAATCCACTCCGAGCTTTTCTATTGCTTCGACTTTATCCGTTATCGGTGTTAAATATGTAGTTCTTTTCTTTTCTGGATTAAGTACTACAGAAGGATGAGGGTCAAAAGTCATAACAGCCTTTTTCAAATCGTTATGTTCTGCTACTTCAAGCATTTTTTTCAATACTTTTTGGTGGCCAATATGTATACCATCAAAAAAACCTATTGCTAATGCAATATTCTCATTTACAAATTGTGATGAATTAATTGGGTGTGAAATTTCTATAACTTCCATCAGAATACTCCTTTAAAGAAAAACTTTTTTTGGTTTATATAAATCATTATTTTTTTCATAAGGCTCCATAATCGCTATTGCATGTTCTTTATACCATAGGACAAATTCACCGTCTATATTAGTATTTAAATCGGTTTTCATAATCTTCTGTCCATTTTGTATCCTTTTAACAAGACCAGAATCTTCTACGATTATTTTTTGTAAGCCATTCAATCCATATTCTAATGGAAGAAGCACTTCCTGTAACCTATCTTGCTCAACTATTTCACGTAAGTTATCTAATGTAATAGACTGATTTAACGAAAATCCACCACTTTTCAATCTAACTAAATGAGACATATGTGCAGGATAACCAAGTAATTCTCCTATCTGAGTTGCTAATGTTCTTATATATGTCCCTTTTCCACACTCGACTTCTATTTCAAATTTACAAGTTTGGTTGTCATATGAAATGTCTGAAGTTAGCTCAATACTGTTAATGAAGACTTTACGAACAGGTCTTTCAACTTCAATATTTTGACGAGCGTATTCATATAATTTTTTTCCGTTTACTTTAACAGCTGAATACATCGGCGGAATTTGCTCAATTTCACCCACTAATTTATTTAAAGTTGAACGTATGTCATCAGTACACCAAATATTTTCAGTTACAGCTTTTTCTTCTACTATTTCTCCAGTTTGATCTTCAGTAGTCGTGCTCTTACCAATTGTTACTTCAGCAATATATGTCTTACCACTTTCCATAACATAATCACTGACACGAGTAGCTTTACCTACGCATATTGGTAAAACACCACTTACTTCTGGATCTAAAGTGCCAGTATGACCAACTTTTTTAGTTTTTAATATTTTTCGAAGTTTAAACACGACATCGTGACTCGTCATGCCTACTTCTTTATGAATTGCTAATATGCCATCCAAATTTACGACCTCCAAAACATGCTTCTATTCATTACAAGTTTACATTAAAACTCAAGTAAAAAGAAGAAATAACTAACAATCCATGTTAATCGTCATCGTATTCATCATCGTCGTAGTCATCGTCATCTTCATAGTAATATTGTTCTTTATTTTCATTACCCGCATTATAACTAGGTTGAGGTTGTTCAATATTAAACCATGATACTGAATTAACTTTTCCATTTAACGAATTAACTGAAACGACAGCACCTTCGTTATCATCAACATGTTGAGTAACAGTATATGTCATAGGCTTAGAGTCTTCATTTTTCTTAATATCTACAAAAGTACCTCCCACTTCATTCATAACTATTTGTTTTGCTCTTTTTTCAGTTATAAGCGTTTTTTTCTTGTCATCTTTTTTTGGTTTTTCTTTTGTCTTTGGTTTTTCTTTTTTAGTTTGTTTTTTAGGTGTTGTTTGTGACGTAACGTTTTTAATCGTTTCTTTTCTTCGATCAATTTCTAAACTGTATTTTTTATCTTTATCTTTGATTTTCACATAAAAAGTTCGATTATCTTTAGATTGAGTTAATTTAGTAATATCACCTTTATATCTTTCTGATATTAATGTTTTAGCTAAGTCTTTATCCATCAATTGTTCTGTTGACCTGATGTAAATAATGGAAATTAAAGCAATTAGAAGAATTGCCATAACCACTATAAGCAAAGGTTTAATCGCTTTTTTCATTTTTTCACACCTTTCTCACTTTCAATATAAATTCTGATCCGACACCTTCTTCACTTTTAACTTGTATGTCGATTTGATTTTTCGATGCAAGTTCTTTCGCAATTGATAAACCTAACCCAGATCCTCCAGACTGTCGAGATCTTGCTTTATCAACTCTATAAAACCTCGTAAATATTTTTTCAATATCCTCTTCAACAATCCCAGGTCCATAATCTTTAATTATGATTTCTATATATTGAACTTTATCTGTAAGCTCTAAATCAATTTCTGATTGACTATATTTATATGCATTATCAAGAAAAATAGTCATCAACTGATTAAAGCTATCTTTATTAATTTTTCCGACTAATGAATTTTCGGTTGTATATATATTGATTTTCCTTTGATAAACTTGTGAAAGCTTTTTAGTTAAACTCGAAACTTGTTCAATAATATCAACTTTTGACAATTCAATGTCATGAAAAGTACGTTCTATTTTAGCTAAGTCTAGCATTTGTTCAGTTAAATATTTTAATCTTTTAGCTTCTTCATTAATGGTATCAATACCTTCATCTAATAAATCAGGACGTGTTTTACCAAATCTTTTTAACATTTCACTGTATGAATTCATAACTGTTATCGGTGTTTTTAATTCATGTGATGCGTTGAGTATAAATGCTTGTTGTTTTTCATCATGATCTTTTAAATTGAGCATCATTTCATTAAATGTATTCGAAAGTTCTTTCAACTCTTTCGTATCGTTATCATTTATATCGATTTTACTGTAATGCTTTGTTTCTCTCGTTTTATTCATTTGTTCAATGAGCTCATTAATTGGCTTCAAAATAATTTGCGTAATGATTCTATTCAAAAGAAATATAACGATTAGAATAATGATAGTCGAAACAATTAATATCCATTTTAAAATAGAAAAAGTTTCATATTTAAAATCGATATTTTCAAATATTTGTAGATTGCTGACTTCACCATTTTTCCAAATAATCGGTAAGGATACCATAGCAAAATGATTGCCACTTTTTTCGACGACTTTTTTATATTGTTCATTTTTATATGATTCTGCTAAGTTTTTATACTTAACATCTGTTGAAATTTGAACGACACTTTTATTTTTTTGGTTAACTACTGTAATATATCCATCAGAAAGTAAATAAGATTGCAAAACAGCTTCGGTATTAACATCAGTATCTGAAGTATTTTGCAACTCTTTCATAATATTAATGCCTCGACTTTCTAGCTGAGTTACTTCCGAGTCGAGTGAAACTTTTTGATAAACAAAATAAACAAATAAATTTATACAAATAACAACAATGACAATCATTACCGTTGTATAGAGTTGAATTTTCGTCCCTAGTTTCATAGATTCAATCCTTTATCATATATCCAATACCTCTAACGCTAGATATCAAGGATATGTCATTTTGATCTAGTTTTTTTCTTAAATATCTGACATAAACATCAATAACATTCGTGTCGCCATAATATTCGTATCCCCACACCGCTTCAATAATTTGTTCTCTTGTTAAAGCTTGGTTTTTATTCTGAATAAAGTACAACAATAAATCATATTCTTTTTGAGTTAAATTAACGAGTGATTCATTTATATATACTTCTCGGCTTAATGGATGAATATTTAAATGTTTAAATTGAATTTCATTACGATTCTCTTCAGTTGTTTCATTGTTTTGTTTTAAATGAACTCTAATTCTAGCGAGAAGTTCTTCTATTTCAAATGGTTTAGTCATATAATCATTTGCACCAGAATCTAAACCACTCACTTTATCCATCACTGCATCTCTAGCAGTTAACATAATAATTTTAATGTTACTATCCTCTTCCCTAATCCTTCTCAAAACCTCTAAACCATTTAATTCAGGAATCATGACATCCAATAAAACTAAATCAAAATGATTCGATTCAAACAGTTCTAAAGCCTGTCTTCCGGTATTCGCTATACTAATTTCATAATTTGCATACTCTAATTCCAATTGTATGACTCTAGCAATTTTCACTTCATCTTCAACAATTAAGATTTTTTCCATGTCTCTTCTCCTTACCTAAGCGATAATCCAGTATATTGCCACCAGAAATAATAACACGCAATCATTATTAACATGTAAATAGGCATCAATATACCACTTACTTTCGCTAAATCTATATTTTTAAATGGTTTTCGATCTTGTTCATAAAATAGCAGTAGCGCTTTTGAACTCACTGGAAAGGTAACGCAGTAATTTGTCCCTATCAAAGTCATGAAAACAACTGAAATGGGATTTAAATTGAACATATCACTAAATAATAAAAATAACGGAACAAAAACGACGGCTCGTGTAGTGTGACTTGTTACATATAAATGTGATGTTACCGTTATTATAACAATTATGAGTAATACAACTAGTTCATTGATATTTTCGAATTGAGATAAATAACCGTATAAATTTTTTTGTATATATTCTATAACCTTATATGATACAAGTAATTCACCAAGAGCGGTCGCACCTGCAACAAAAAATATTAAACTCCAAGAGATGCTTTTCAAACCTTGTTTCCATGAGATGACACCGATATTAGGTGCCATCATAACAACACTCATAGCAATCGTTATAAATGCAATATCAAACCCATGTAGAGATTCAGTTATCCATAAACTAATCGTTATAAATAAATATAACAATGTCTTTTTTTCTTTTGTACTTAATGGTTTATGTTTACTTTTCACTTCTTTAAAAGATGATTCTGAACCTGTATCGTTTTTAATAAAAAACAATTTCTTTATAATAAATAAACTGATAACACCCATTATGATACCAAATGGAAATCCCCATATAATAAAGTCTACATAAGAAATCGTTTCATTCGTCTGACCTTTTAACAAACCAATACCCACGATATGACTTCCAGCACCGATTAAAGTAAGATTTGCCCCCATTAAAATAAGCACTGGTATCAATAATGAAAAATATTTTTGATTTGATTGAAATCTAGAAGCAAAAGCTTTATAAATTGGAATCATTGAAGCAGCTCTCCCTGATGTGGAAGGTACTAATATAGAAATTATTTGAACGATTATAAATAAAAATATATTCATCTTATTTTCTGTATGACATTTATTATCTATCCAATGAATTAATCTATCTAGTAAACCACTTATTTCAACAGCTGCCCCTATAATAAACGCACCAATCATGAGCCAAACAACATGCTCATCCATTGATTCAAATAATATTTTTTCAGGAATACCTAACAGTATACCTATTGTTAATGCTATAAATGCAGATAAACCTGCAGGCATATTCGTTAATAAAAATAGACCTAATGATAATACAAAGATGATCAAACTAAGTTGACCTAAATAAGGTAAATCAATATATAAGAATACAACGATAGAAAATATAAAATATATACACAGATAAACTATTTGCTTATTAGTCATTTAACAACATCTTTTGCAGCAACCATTTGATTGCCTAAATTAATGCCTATTGTAATATGTCTCAAGGCATTTTCAGAACAATTTTCTAGCCATTTATCTGCGTCTAAAATTGAATTTTCTAACGTCGTAGGTTCTGGAATGATGCTACTAAATGCATCAATACCACTTTGATAATTAATCTTTGCATTATGACCTATTGTACCAGCAAAAGCAATAACTGGTTTTTTATGCATTTTTGCAATCCTTGCAACTTCAGATGGAATTTTTCCATTTGGTGTTTGAAAATCTATACATCCTTCTGCAGTTATAACTAGATCTGCATTTTGAATTGCATCTGAAATCTCTATATACTTCATAATGATTTCAAATCTTGGATGTAAACGGGCATTAAGGAATCCATATAAACCTGCACCTAAACCACCTGATGCACCTCCACCATTCATTAAAGAAACATCCTCTTTTTTTAAACTTTTTATGAGTTTTGCAAGATGTTCTAGATTGTTAGACAATAGTTCGACATTTTCAGGAGATGCACCCTTTTGCGGTCCATATACTCTTGCTACCCCTTTTTGTCCACACAATAAATTTGTCCAATTAACTGCTACATCTATGTCTACTAAATGTACTCTAGCATCCATATAACTCATATCAACCCCATAAATCCGATTTATCTCGCCTCCACCGTTTATAAATACAGCTTCACCATTTTCATTTAAGAATTTTATGCCTAACGCCTGAGCCATGCCTACTCCACCATCTGATGTTCCTGAATCACCACATCCAATCAGAATACGTTCTGCACCATTATCCAATGCTTTAATAATCGTTTCACCTACCCCAAAAGTTGTCGTGTTTAATGGATTTCTCATATTTTGTGGTACATGTCTCAACCCTGCAATTGCCGCCATTTCTATTACAGCTGTCTTTATACCATTTTCCTCAAAAACACCAAAGAAAGATTTTATAGGCTTACCAACCGGACCCATCACTTGTGTTTTTATTTTTCTGCCTTCTTTTAGTTTTGTAATCGTATCTACAAAACCTTCTCCACCATCTACCATAGGAATAGTAGTGACATCATGATAAGGATTCACTTTGTTTATTCCTCTCGAAATAGAATTTCCAACTTCTTCGGCACTTAAGCTCTCTTTAAACCCTGAAGGTACAACTACAATTTTCATTTTAATTTCCTCCTCTATTTGTACTTCGCTATCTTTTACTTATCTACAATGTACATTTACATAGTTCACAAACAATTAGAGGAAAATTAAAAATTGATTAAAAAGAAAAAACACCCAATAAATTCACTTTAAATGTGAAAATATCGGGTGTTTTTCTTTTAAATATTATAATGTTTTATTCGTTACGATTTAAATCTTGAATCATGCGTTCGATTTTATTACCGTAGTCAATTGATTCATCGTATTTAAAGTGTAACTCTGGTAAGATACGTAATTTCATACGGCTTCCAAGTTCGGATTTAATAAATCCTTTTGCTTTTTCTAAGCCTTCGAATGTTTCTTCTTTTTCTTTATCTGACCCCAATACTGTTAAATAAACAGTAGCATGTGATAAATCACCTGGTAGTTCAACATCAGTAATTGTTAAGAAACCAACTCTAGGGTCTTTAAGCTTGTTATTTATTATATCCATAAGTTCTTTTTTCATTTGTTCTCCAACACGTTCAGAACGAATACTCATTAAAATTCACCTCTTTATTAGTCATTACGACTATCTATACAATTATTTATTATAACACATGCCATAATGCTTAAAAAGATAATCGTTTGCACGTTTAAAAAGTTTATTAAAAATTATTAATTTTATTATAAATGATACTTCTAGCTTCTTTCCCTTCTTCAATTGGAAAGATTGGGAATACATGATTTTGGTTCACATATTCATGATAAGCAACGTCGTTTGAAAATTTTTGAAGTTTTTCTTTAAACAATCTAATATCCGGCAACAATATTTCTCTTGTGCCTACAAAAATAGTCATAGGAGGCAGTGATTGCAAATCTCCATATATAGGTGATAATAAATGATGATTTTTATTCGTATGGCCACACCATAAATCACCACAAAATTGTAAACTTTCAATATCAAGCATTGGATCGCTTTGTTGCAGTTCTTCTGTAATATCTTTGTTATCCATATTCATATCTATCCAAGGTGAAAGTAAAAATGCATGAAGCGGTTGCTTAATGTGTTGTTCTTTTAATAATTGCATAAGTCCTACAGCTAATCCGCCACCTGCAGAATCACCAATAATAACAACTTCCTCGTGTTCTTCAATCATGCGTCTATATAAATCAATGATTAACTCATATGATCTAATAAATATTTGATTCGGCGCTTTCGGATATATAGGTACTTCCACTTTTAAATTTACAGTTTTAGCAAGTTCGTCTATAAATTTATGATGATAAATGGTTGGTTGGTGTATATAAGCGCCACCATGCAAGTATAAAATACCTACTTTTGAGTTTAAGTTAGAGTTATATGTTAATACTTGCATTTCGTCAATTTGATATTCATTTATTTTTGTTTTAGGTTTAAATAATTTTGGTAAGGTATATCGTTTTTCATTTTCCTCATATAATTCATTTACAAACTCAGATTTAGATTCATAACTTTCATATTTAGGAAATGTATTTTGCGCTGCGATCATCCATTCAACGATTTGACTTTTCATACTTCTTTTAGATAATTTTTTAACAACATACTGACTAGCTACTAAGCTAGCACCAATAGTAATTACACCTTTTGCCCAGGTTTTCATGTACATCTACTCCATATTAATTGATATTAAATTTATTCCCTTAAATATACTTAAATATTCATAAAATAACAAATATTACCTATTAAAAAATAAGAGTAAGAATGTTTTTTAGTATAATTAAGGCAACGATGAAGATAACAATACTTGAAATTTTATTCAAATATATAATCCATTGACCTGTTTTATCAACTGTTCCAACGGTTTTACCTAAAATCGCTAATAAAATAAACCAAAGCCATGAAATCAAAATAGTGGATGCTGTGAAGATAAATTTATCTAATCCTTCATAAACTGAAGCACTTGTACCAATTACACCAATTGTATCCATGATAGCGTGTGGATTTAATAATGATACTGATATCGCAAACCCAACTTGTTTTTTAGCAGACATAGAAGGCTGATATTCCAAACTTTGAGGTTTTTCCTTCCATAATACAATCCCCATATAAATTAAAAATATAAATCCTATTATATATACAACAAGTTGTAATACCGGCAATGATAATAGAACAAGCGATACGCCTAATACTGCTAATAAAATTAAAAGCGTGTCACATAGACCTGCAGTAATAATTACAGGTATTGTTTTTCTAATTTGTTTATGATTAGCGCCTTGATTAAAAATAAACACATTTTGTGCACCTAAAGGTAAAATTAGACCAAGCGCTAATAATAAACCGTGTAAAAAAGCAGCCACTATTTCCTCCTCCTAAAATAAGAATCGTCTTTAAAAACATATGATTCTTATTTTACTATTCAGAAAACTTCTATGCTACTATAATTTTGATTTTGTATTGTTTTTATGATTACTGTTCCTGCTTTTTTAAAAGAATCTTTATCATAATCTTTATTATATTTTAACTCAAAAGAAATGGTTTCATTAGGTCGTATTTCAATTGTTTCTTCTTCATTAAAGCTATTAATACTTATCTCATTATATTTTTTAACATTGCTAATAATATTCAATAGCGATTGTGGGTCTTTATATAATGTTTTTATTTTAAAATATTTAACTGAATTTGTAGTGTTTTCAAATTTTAAGCTAAAGTTCTTATGAGACGTTATTGGTAATTTCGGTTTAAATATATATTGTGATTTTTTTCTTAATATTTCTAAATCAAGTGAATAAATTAAATTTAATTCACCTACTTCTATAGTTATATTTTGATTTAATTTGTCTATTGTTTCTATTTTTTTATTTAGATTTTTTGTTATAGATTGGAATACCTTGTTTAACTTTTCATCATATATATCTGAATAATTTATTTTGTATAAATTATTGTGATTTTGCTGAGATAATATACTATTTTCTTCTACCATTGCCAAAATGGCTTTATTAGCACCTAAATAATCACTTAACTTCGATGGTAAATATGGATGCGTGTTTTTATATTCTTTTGATTTTGCATCTAATATTATTAATATATCCATTTTAGTTGTTAAGTTAAGACAATCTAAATACGACACAGTATCATTTAAATAAACATTTGAATAGTCATTGATACGTTCTAATTCGTCATGGCTAAGGTGCTTAATGTTCGTAAATATATGAAATTGAATTATTAAGTCAGTTTGGCTTAATAATTCATCTACCATGTCTAAAAATAAATTCAAACTTCTCGTCTCGTAAAAATTCCCAAAATAACCTATTTGTACAGCTTTTTCATTCATCGGATAATAGTAATCGGTTTTATAATATAAATCATTATTAGGTATAGGATACCTGTCTATTTTACTTTTGCTTTTAATAAAATTTTGAAGGTTATTAGAAAAGCGGCTCGTCATATATTCAAGTTGATATTCGTTTGTAAATAATAATTCGTCTGCAAAAGCAAAACCAATAAGCTCTGCTAAATTAAATAAACTCTCGTCGACATATGGCAAAAATGGTTGGAAATCTTCTTCTAACTTTAAAGATTCTAAAAGCATATTATATACTTCTATAGAACTATATCTTTCTTTTGATTTAATATCATATAATAAAGGATCTGAAAATTCAGCAACCCATTTAATATTAGGATTATTCAATTTAATAAATAACGATGAAAAATATGAAGATGGAAATAACACGCTACTGTACAGAGTTTCATATTTTTCTTTATTATTTAAATAAAAACTAAAAGCTTCATCTATAAATTGTGAGATCAGTCCAAAATCAGAGAAACTAACTGAGCTTTTTGAAACTTTATGTTGGTCTATTTTATCAATACATATACTTTTTAGCTTAAAATCTTTTTCTCTTTTTGATGTCATATCATTGCTGAATATATCTACAATTTTATCGTTGTTAGAAATCCTTTTTGCCATTAAAATACCACTATTATCAATGAATGGTGGGAAACAATATGCTATCACTAATTCTTTTGCCATACCTATATTTACAAAATATTCATTCAAATGATTATAATTTTTCATATTCAATAAGTTTACAACTTCGTTCTTATATTCAGGATATACTTTTAAAAATTTAGAAATAAACCCTATTTGTGCATTATATTTTGTTGAAATAAATTTCTTAACTCTAGAATGTAAATTACTTTCTAATAATTTATCCAAAGTATCTAATACATCTAACCTTTGAGCAATATTAAAATCATAAGAAAATTTGCCTCTTGAAACTGAATTTTCATTCAGTAGACGGTAATATACGACTTCTTTATCCAGATTGATAACTTCTATTTTCGGATTGAATTTTGCATATAAATAACAATAGAAAACAGTGTCTTCACCACTTAACAAAGCAGGATTAAAGTATACTGCTTCTAAGTAATGACTAGGTATAAACTTACATGTTGTAATGCCTAAAATAGCGTGTATATTGAATAAACTATAACCTGTTTCTTTGTACTTTATTAAAGGTAAGTTCACTGGATTATTTTTAACAATTGATCCATCATTTAACATATCATGAATTTGAGTTACTAAAATTGTATCTTCTTTAAGTAATTGAAAACTTTCTTCTATATAATTCGAAGAAATAAAGTCATCAACGTCGAGAAAAGTTGTATGTGAATATTTTACGTATTGCATCCCTAAATTTCTTGCTTTAGAAGCTCCCGTTTCATCACTGATTAAAATTAAATGTTTAAAATTCATATGGTCAACATGATGAATTAAATATTGATAAATTTCTTTAAATACACCATTTAATACAAAAATCACTTCGAATTTTGCTTCTTTTACAATTAAATTATTTAAGTTTTTTATTAACCCCTCTATATAAGTCATGCCTTCGTGAATCGGAATAATAATAGAAATACCTTTATCAAATTTTATTGTTTCATTCATCACTTAACCAACTTTCTATTTAAAATTTAACGAAATTTAGTTTTTCTACTTATCATGTGAGGTATTTTTTCTAAAATTTGTTGATTAGTGGATTTTTGTACATTTAATAGTTCGGTAGAATACAAATTAAATATTAGGTAACGACCTTCAATTTGTATATTTTTAATTAAAAATCCATCAACTGAAAGTTCATTTATATGTATGTTTTCATAAACATTTATAAGAATTTTTATTTTAAAATGTTTATTACTGTATCGTGAGAGTATATCAATTATACTTTGTAAATTAACGTCATAACAAAGTACTGTACAGTCAATCATGTCAATTTCTTCATGAATATTCCTCAAACTATTCAAATCTTCTAAAGTATTAATTGTTATCTTTTCTATTTTGTAATCTATTAAAGATAATTCTAAATTAGTCATTGTGTAATCCCCTCTTTTTATTTTGATTAACTCATGTCCAATATCTTTTAATCAACTCTAATATATCTAAGTTTATTTATGATATATTCAAATTAATCTCCATAATAAATCCCCTTTATATCATCAAATCTATTTATAACCATTTATCAAAGATTATCATAACTTTATTAAGTATATGTTAATAATGTAAATTCAATTTATACTTTTCCAAAAATAGTAATATAGTCATTATCATTTCATTTTCAATATAATTAGAAATAAGTATTGCAAAATAAAAGAAAAAGATATAAAATTAAATCGTAATAATTACGTTTTATTAAAAGGAGGATTCGATATGGCAGAAAAAACAGACATACAAACAGCTCGTCGTAATTTGAGAAGTCCAAACATCAAGACGCGTAAAAGAGCGTTGAAAATAATAAAAAACTTCAAACGCGCTGCTAGAATCAAAAACATTCAAAATAATGCCGCTTCATAATTTACGTATAAATTTAATCACGATCTAATTTCAATGAATTAAGTCATAAATGTCCTAAAGCTAAAAACCAAAATAACAAAAGCCAATCATTATGTATTTAATGGTTGGCTTTTATTATTTTTAAATTTTCTTCCACTTAATATATACAAGTATCTATATAGATGATATTCTATATAATGTTAAGAAGGAGGATTTAATATGTCTTATAAAGAAATAGCATCATTATTAAAAGTTTTAGCTGATCCTAGTAGATTAGAAATTATCGATTTATTATCTTGTGGTGAGCTTTGTGCTTGTGACATTCTGGAACATTTTGAATTTTCTCAGCCTACGCTCAGTCATCATATGAAATCTTTAGTGGATCAGAATCTAGTTTTTACTAGAAAAGATGGTAATAAGCGGTTTTATAAATTAAATGATGAATTGTTAACAGAAATTAACTCTAATATTGAGCTTATTCATACATCTAATCATCAATGTATTTGTAAGGATATGAAGAAAGGTGAATGTAACTCATGACTATACTTGCAATCGCCATTTTTCTTATTACTTTAATTTTTGTAATTTGGCAACCTAAAGGACTAGATATTGGTATTACTGCTTTAGTTGGCGCTATTGTAGCTATCATTACTGGTGTTGTCAGTTTTTCTGATGTCTTTGAAGTTACGGGTATTGTTTGGAATGCTACTTTAACATTTGTAGCAGTTATTTTAATATCTCTTATTCTAGATGAAATTGGTTTCTTTGAATGGTCTGCTATACATATGGTTAAAGCATCAAAAGGCAATGGTATTAAAATGTTTGTATACATTATGTTACTAGGTTCAATTGTAGCTGCGTTTTTCGCTAACGATGGAGCTGCGTTAATTTTAACACCTATAGTCTTAGCGATGGTTCGTCATTTAGGTTTCGACAAGAAAGTTATATTTCCATTTATTATAGCGAGTGGATTTATAGCAGATACAACTTCTTTACCTTTAATCGTAAGTAACTTAGTGAACATCGTATCTGCTGACTACTTCAATATAAGTTTCTTAGAATATTTAGGTCGAATGATTATCCCTAATATCTTTTCTTTAATCGCTAGTATAGTTGTATTGTGGTTATATTTTAGAACGTCTATACCTAAAACATTTGATGCTACTCATATAAAAGCACCACATGAAGCGATTAAAGATAAAAAATTATTTAATATTTCTTGGATTGTATTAATTGTACTTTTAGCTGGATATTTAGTGAGTGAATTTATCAATATACCTGTTTCAATTATAGCGGGTATAATAGCTATCATCTTCTTGATTCTTGCAAGAAGATCCCCTGCTGTTAATACTAAATCAGTTATTAAAGGTGCACCATGGAACATTGTTATTTTTTCTATTGGTATGTACTTAGTAGTCTTTGGATTAAAAAATGTAGGGATTACTACAATACTGGCTGATATATTAAACTATATTGCCGGTTATGGCTTATTTAGTAGTATTATGGGAATGGGCTTTATCGCAGCATTTCTTTCTTCTGTCATGAATAATATGCCAACAGTTTTGATAGATGCTATAGCAATTGATCAATCAAATACAATAGGCTTAATTAAAGAAAGCATGGTATACGCAAACGTTATAGGTTCCGACTTAGGACCAAAAATAACACCAATTGGGTCATTAGCAACATTATTGTGGTTACACGTTTTAACACAAAAAGGTGTCAAAATAAAATGGGGAACATACTTTAAAACAGGTATTATCATTACCATCCCTGTGCTATTCATTACTTTATTAGGACTGTATATTACAATGCTTATTTTTTAAAGTTTATAATTTAGAGGGATCTGAGATATAAATCTCCTAAAAATCCAAAAACAGTAGAAATTCATTATTAAAATTGAATTTCTACTGTTTTTCTTATATTTATTGCCATTAAGACAATTCCTAATTCGCGTTTTACTTTGCATTTTCCTCGAGAAGATTTACGAAACTCCTTTATTGTTGGTTCAACTTTTGAGGTTCACTTCATAAAGGTCACCAGTCTAATCCATCGTCAATAAACAACTTAATTTCTTTATCTATTAAATTGACCTCTAATAACCCGTTTTATAGTATATTGTACAATAAAGTTCTCTCATACATTTACATCCTATAACAAATAATTTTAAATTCTAAGTGTATTTTCTTCTTTTTACTTTCATATATATATTATGTTTTAGATGTTTTGTGTTTTCTGACAATCTTGCTCCTGTTACAAACTCCGCAAAATTTAAATATTCTACTCCTTTAGATGAATGTATATAAAATTTATAAGTAATATAAACTCTACAAATTAAGTTACTTTTTTGTTTGAATGCTTCTAACACTTCTTTATTAACACTTTTTAAATCATTTATTTTAACGAAAAAACTAGGCTTCATTTGTTTCTCATTTATATTTATTTCATCTATAAAGTTTATCCTGAATGTGGTATCGTCTTGTTCATTAACCCAAGCATCTCCATAATATATGTAGCTTAACTCCTCACTATTTTTATCAAACAAGGTATTACGTTGTATTGACTTAAAAAGATATTCTATAGGAATTTCTCTACCTGTATCGTAACTAACTATCATCATATTAGGATTGCTTTCAAACATTTCTGCATGATACTGTAAACTTGTTTTATTTTCCGATATCTTTCTATAACGCTTTTGGTTTGATCCTTTAATACTTCTAGTTCTACTTTCAATTTCAGTACTATTTGATATAGAACTATCATTACTTTGTTTTTTATTACTTGATTTAGGTGGCTCAAAACCATTCCTTGAAGAAAACCTTGATATAACTTTATTATTCTTTCTATCAATATACTTTTTATTTTTATCATCAACTTTTTGTTCTCTATATTCATATTTATTAGGATGATACATACAATGTTCAGCATGCTTATTTTGTTTTTCATAATGATTTTTATAATAAGGTGCTTTTTTATTCATCCGTTTATACGAACAGCATGTGATAGGTGCTGTACACCCTTCAGTTGCACAAACAAAATCTGACTGATGACTAACCACATTATTATTTAAAAGCTCTTTAGCAACATCTGCTTCGATATCAAAATTATTTCTAGCTTTATTGTTCTTCAAATAATCTTTTGCTACTTGACTTACAGGAATAGCTTTTTTAATAACTTCTCCCATAGTGAACACCTTCCTTACTTTTATACTATTTCATCCAAATCGCTTTTTACATCTTTTTAGGAATCTATACTTTAAATCTATTGCCCTCTCCATAATTCTTTTTCAGTTTTCATATTTCAACAGCTAATTAGACACCTTCCACGTGAAATTCTTAAAATGCCATACGTGTAAAATATTATATTGAAAAAATAGGATCTAAAATTATTATACCAATTTTCATAATCAAATAAGAGCGTGTGTACTTGGATTATTGTCGGAGTAAATCCAATAAAAGTGTGTCTACTTGGATTATTGAAGTAGAAAATACAATAAGAGCATGTTTAGTTGGATTATTGTTATAGAAAATACAATAAAAGTGTGTCTACTTGGATTATTGTCGGAGTAAATCCAATAAGAGTATGGTTAGTTGGATTATTGTCTTAGTAAATCCAATAAAAGTGTGCGTACTTGGATTATTGTTATAGAAAATCCAATAAAAGTGTGTCTACTTGGATTATTGAAGTAGAAAATACAATAAGAGCATGGTTAGTTGGATTATTGTCTTAGTATATCCAATAAAAGTGTGCGTAGTTGGATTATTGAAGTAGAAAATACAATAAAAGTGTGTCTACTTGGATTATTGAGGTAGAAAATCCAATAAGGGCGCATATAATTGGATTTACGTAATTGTAAATCCAACTAAAATATCAACTCTTTATTTTGATCAAGCTCATCCAAAACGAGCTAGGTTTTATGTCCCTAGCTCTTTTGCTTATATTTATTTCTATTAAGGCAATTCCTAATTCACGATTTTGTAAAATGCTGACGCCCGAGGGAATAGTATGTGTGAGAGACTATAAGATCGAACCATACCCTAGGCAAGCATTCACGAACAAAATTGAAGATTATATAAAAATATCATCTCATTTTTAACTAAAAAAAGCAGTGAAGAATCTATCTTTATAGATTCTTCACTGCTTTTATAATTATTATTTTCTTTCAATTTCAACCATCTTGAACGCTTCAAAAATGTCGCCTTCTTTAATGTCATTGAATTTTTCAATAGTGATACCACATTCATATCCAGTCGCAACTTCTTTAGCGTCATCTTTGTAACGTTTTAATGTATCTAATTCACCTTCAAAGATTACGATTCCGTCACGAATGATACGTACGCTTGCATCTCTAGTAATTTTACCATCTGTTACGTAACTACCTGCAATCGTACCAACTTTTGATACTTTGAACGTTTGACGTACTTCAGCTTGTCCAATTACTTGTTCTTCGTATTCAGGATCTAATAATCCTTTCATAGCTGATTCGATTTCTTCGATTACTTTATAGATAATGCGGTGTAATCTCATATCTACGTTTTCTTCTTCTGCTGCACGTTTAGCGCCTGCATCTGGTCTTACGTTAAATCCAATAATAATACCATTTGATGCTGCTGCCAATGTAACGTCAGATGCATTAATTGCACCTACTGCTGTATGAATAATACGTACGTTTACACCGTCAACGTCAATTTTCATTAATGATGCTGCTAAAGCTTCTACTGAACCTTGTACATCACCTTTAATAATAATATTTAAGTCTTTCATTTCACCTTGTTTCATTTGTTCGAACAAGTTATCTAAAGAAACACTCTTACTATCTTGACGTTGTTTCAAGATATTTTCTTGTTGACGTTTTTCACCAATTTGACGAGCTTGTTTTTCATTTTTGAATACTACAAATCTATCTCCAGCTTGTGGTACATCATGTAATCCTGTAATTTCAACAGGTGTAGATGGACCAGCTGTTTTGATACGCTTACCTAAGTCACTCACCATAGCACGTACACGTCCATATGTGTTACCAACTACAAGTGAATCTCCAACTTCTAATGTACCATTTTGTACTAATAAAGAAGCGGCAGGTCCGCGAGATTTATCTAATTCTGCTTCGATTACAGTACCAACTGCTGCACGGTCAGGATTAGCTTTTAATTCTTCAATTTCAGAAACTAGACCAATCATTTCTAACAATTCGTCTATTCCTTCACGTTGTATAGCAGATAAGTGAACGAATATTGTATCGCCACCCCAGTCTTCAGGGAATAATCCATGCTCACCAAGTTCTTGTTTTACTCTGTCTGGATTTGCTGTTGGTTTATCAACTTTGTTTACTGCAACAATAATAGGTACTTCTGCTGCTTTAGCATGGTTAATCGCTTCAATAGTTTGAGGCATTACACCATCATCAGCTGCTACTACTAATACAGTAATATCAGTTACTTGGGCACCACGTGCACGCATAGTTGTAAACGCAGCATGTCCTGGTGTATCTAAGAATGTGATTTTTTTGTCGTTGTTTTCGATTTGGTAAGCACCGATATGTTGAGTAATACCGCCCGCTTCACCAGCTGTAACACGAGTGTGACGAATTGAATCTAGTAATGTTGTTTTACCGTGGTCAACGTGTCCCATAATTGTTACAACTGCTGGACGTTCTACTAATCGAGCATCATCAGCTTCTTCATCTTCGAAATAATTTTCTAAATCTGTTGCATCAACATGTACTTCTAATTCAGCTTCAATATCATAATCCGCACAAATCAATTCTACAGTTTCAGTGTCTAATGCTTGGTTAATGTTCGCAACAATACCAAGTAAGAATAATTTTTTAATAATTTCTGAAGCATCTTTATTAATTTTTTCAGATAGTTCACCAACTGTGATACCTTCTTCATAAGTAATTAATGAAGGTGTTTCTTGTACAACTTCTTTAGGCTGTTGTTGGTTACTTTGTTTATTATTCTTTTGATTTTTCTTTTGTTGTTTTTTATTTTTTGGCTTGTTGTTATTTTTATTGTTCTTGTTGTTTTGATTTGATTGATTATTGTTTGGTTTATTTGAATTTGAATTTGCGTGAGTACTTGTTTGTTCTTTTTTAGCTGTTTCTGGCTTAGTTGCCTCTTGTTTTTTAAACGCTTTATTTAATGTTTTAATGTCGTTCTCCTCTAGTGCTTGCATGTGATTTGATACTTCTACACCGTTTTTCTTTAATTCATCTATAATATCTTTACTCTTTAAGTTAACTTCTTTTGCATACTCATATATTCTTTTTTTACTCATATACTCACTCCTCATGAAAATCATGAATCATCGTTTTTAGCTTCTTGCTAAATCCAATGTCAGTTATGCCCAACACCACTCTGCTTTCTTTTCCAATTGCGTAGCCTAATTCAAAGCGTGTAGCAAATGTTAAAAGTGTTACATGATAAGTTGCACATTTATTTTTTATATTTTTTGTAACGTTTGCTGCAGCATCTTCTGAAAGTATGACAAGTTTTACATTTCCTCGTCTTATTTCGCTTATAACAATTTCTTCACCAGTCTTAATTTTTCTAGCTCTTGTCGCTAGTCCAAGAAGGTTTAAAATTTGATCTTTTTTACTTATATTCATTTAGGTATACGCTCTCGATAGATTAATCGAATGATTTCTTTATACACAGGTTCAAGTGTTGATTTATTGCTATCAAAATAGCGTTCCAACTTACCTTGTTCTTGTGCTTTTTCTACGATTTCTAAATCTTTTGAAACATATGCGCCACGTCCAGGTGCTTTACCTGTAGCGTCAGCTTTGATTTCGCCTTCTTTATTCTTTACTACACGAATCATATCATTTTTAGGTTTCATTTCATTTGAAAGTATACATTTGCGCATTGGTATTTTTTTCTTTTTCATGACAAAATCACCTCACTTTATGATTCTTCAGTTGAAATAATTCCAGCTTCTCTTGCGTCTGATTCTGATTTTATATCAATTTTCCAACCAGTTAATTTAGCAGCAAGACGTGCGTTTTGCCCTCTTTTACCAATAGCTAAAGATAATTGATAATCTGGTACAACAACTGTTGTAGATTGGTTCTCTTCATCAACTAAAACTTCGACAACTTGAGAAGGACTTAAAGCATTTCTTACGAACACTCTTGGATCTTCGTCCCATTCTACAATATCAATTTTTTCTCCACCTAATTCATTAACTACAGCTTCAACACGAACACCTTTAGCACCAACACATGCACCAACAGCATCAATATCACCATTATCTGATGTTACACTGATTTTAGAACGGTCACCAGCTTCTCTTGCTACTGATTTAACAATAACAGTACCATCATATATTTCTGGTACTTCTTGCTCAAATAGACGTTTTAAAAGCCCTGGATGAGTGCGTGATACAAAAATTTGTGGTCCTTTAGTAGTTTGTTCAACTTTGTTTACATAAACTTTTATGCGTTCGTTCGGTAAATATTGTTCATTAGGACTTCTTTCAGCTTCTGAAAGTACAGCTTCTGTACGACCTAAATTAACATAAACATAACGGTGATCTACACGGTCAATTACACCTGTTACAATATCATCTTCTTTATCGATAAATTCATCATAAAGAATTCCTCTTTCAGCATCTCTTAAACGTTGCATAACAGCTTGTTTTGCTGCTTGTGCACCGACACGACCGAAATCTCTAGGTGTAACGTCTTCTTCGTATACATCTCCAATTTCATATGCTGGGTTAGATAATAAAGCTGTGTCTAAAGCTACTTGACCTTTATAGTCTTCAACGTCTTCAACAACATCTTTCCTAGAAATTACTTTGTAAGTACCTTCGTCTAAATTTAATTCAATTCTAACATTTTTGGCACTATCGTAATTTTTCTTATAAGCTGTAATTAAAGCCGCTTCTATTGCATCAATTAACACCTCTCGTGGTATTCTTTTTTCCTTTTCAAGGTATTCAATTGCAAGTAATAATTCATTACTTTTCACAATGTATCCTCCTTTATATTATAACATTACGGATCGACGTGCTTTTGCAATTTTTTTGCGAGGCAACGTGACATTTTTAGTTCTTGTTTTAATTTTCACTTCAAGTGTTATCGTTTCTTCAGTTACTTCTTTTAAAACGCCTAACCATTCTTTATCTCCTTCAACATGTTCGTATAAAGAGATAAATACAGGTTGCTCAATTGCATTTTGATAGTCTTTTTCTTTTTTCAACGGACGTTCCGCACCTGGAGAAGATACATCCATAAAATACGGCTCTTTAATAGGGTCTTCTTTATCCATAACTTCACTTATCTTTTCAGAGGCAATTGTGCAATCGTTTAAATCAACGCCACCGTCTTTATCAATTGCAATACGTAGATAGTAATCTTGCCCTTCTTTAACGTATTCTACATCTACTAATTCATAATTTAACGTTTCGAGTATTGGTTGAATAATTTCCTCAACTTGTGCTGCAACTTTACTCATAATGACCTCCCTCTTAATACAAACAGAAAAGAGCGGGAAAGGTCCCACTCTTTTAACGTCAGAGTATTATTTTAAGCAATAATAGTATATCACATAAATCAGGCATGCTCAAGGATATACGTTACAAATCAAAAATAGAAAGCTGAGCTTTATCAGGCATATTTGGCAGTGAACCTAACTCATCTAAATACTCAATAACTTTCTGAGAAACACCCGCTTTTTTATTTAAATCTTCTTTTGCTAAAAACGGTCCTTCTTCTCTTGTTTCGACGATTCTTTTCGCAACGTTTTCACCTAGACCTGGAACAGCGATGAATGGAGGAATTAAAGTATCTCCTTCAATCTTAAATTCAAATGAATCACTTTTCTCCAAGCTAACTGGTTGTATTCTAAATCCACGGTGTGCCATTTCGTTTGCGATTTCTAATACAGTCAATACATCTTTTTCTTTTTTAGCTAATTCATGGAATCGGCTATAGTATTCTTTTATTACTGTTTTAATTGACTCTTTATCCCTAGTCATAGTTTTTAAATCAAAATCTGTTGCACGTACAGTAAAGTAACTAGCGTAATAGTAAAGTGGGTAATGCACTTTAAAGTATGCAATTCTTAAAGCCATTAATACATATGCAGCAGCGTGGGCTTTAGGGAACATGTACTTAATTTTTTTACATGAGTCTAAATACCAATCAGGCACATTATTTTCTTTCATAGCTTCTTCGAATTCGTCTGTTAACCCTTTACCTTTACGCACTGCCTCCATTATTTTAAAGGCAAGCGACGGTTCTAGCCCATTATACATTAAATAAACCATAATATCGTCACGACAACCGATAACACTTGATAAATCACAAGTACCAGCTTTAATTAAATCTTGTGCGTTACCTAACCAAACGTCCGTACCGTGAGATAATCCTGATATTTGTACAAGTTCAGAGAATGTCGTTGGTTTTGTATCTTCTAGCATTTGTCTAACAAAGCCTGTACCAAATTCAGGTACGCCAAATGTTCCAGTTTTACATAAAATATCTTCTTCAGTTACACCTAATGATTCAGGCGTACTGAAAATTCTCATTGTTTCTTTATCATCTACTGGAATGGTCTTAGGATCTATCCCAGATAAGTCTTGTAACATTCTAATCATTGTTGGATCATCGTGTCCAAGTATATCCAATTTAAGAATATTATCGTGAATAGAATGGAAGTCAAAGTGTGTTGTTTTCCACGCTGATTTTTGATCATCGGCTGGATATTGTATCGGTGTAAAATCATATATATCCATATAGTCAGGTACTACAATAATACCTCCTGGGTGCTGACCAGTTGTTCTCTTAACACCTGTACAACCTTTAACTAATCGGTCAACCTCTGCCCCTCTTTTATGAATACCTTGGTCGTTTAAATAACCTTTTACATATCCGAAAGCAGTCTTTTCGGCAACTGTACCTATTGTACCAGCTCTGAATACTTTATCTTCACCAAATAACTCTTTAGTATAATTATGTGCTTCAGGCTGATATTCACCACTAAAGTTTAAGTCAATATCCGGTACTTTGTCTCCTTTGAAACCTAAGAATGTTTCAAAAGGAATATCTTGTCCTTCTTTAATCATTTCGACATCGCATTTTTCACATTTTTTATCTGGTAAGTCGAATCCTGAACCTACAGAACCATCGTCAAAGAAGTGACTTTCTTTACATTTAGGGCATATATAATGTGGTGGCAATGGGTTAACTTCTGTAATTTCAGTCATAGTAGCTACAAAGCTAGATCCGACTGAACCACGTGACCCTACTAGGTATCCATCGTTTAATGACTTCTTAACCAATCTTTGCGATATTAAATAAATAACAGCAAATCCGTTACCAATAATACTTTCAAGTTCTTTCTCTAAACGGTCTATTACGATTTGTGGTAAATCTTCTCCGTATAAAGCTCTTGCATTATTGTAACTCATTTCTCGAATTTCTTCGTTGGCACCTTCCATATTCGGTGTATATAACTCATCTTTAATTGGTACAACAGTTTCTAAACGATCAGCTAAGTCATTACTATTCTTAACGACAATTTCATAAGCTTTCTCTTCACCTAAGAAATGGAACTCATCTAGCATTTCATCTGTAGTTCTAAAGTGTGCTTTAGGTAAAGTTTGACGATTTAATGGATTACCTGGCTGTGAGGCGATAAGTATTTTTCGAGCTATTGCATCTTGTTCATATAAATAATGCGCATTTCCTGTAGCAATAACTGGAATGTTTAATTTTTCGCCCACACTTAATATTCTATGATAAATTTCTTCCATTGTTTCGTTATCTTTTATAAGCTCTCTATCTAATAAACCTTGGTAAAGGCTTTTAGGTTGAACTTCAATATAATCATAATATTGGGCTACTTTTTCAACTTCATTTTGGTCTTTTTGCATAACTGTTGTAAATACTTCACCTTCGTCACACGCACTTCCAACAAGTATACCTTCTCGGTGCTCATTTAATAATGAACGCGGTATTCGCGGTGTACGATAAAAATAGTCTACTAACGAAGCACTTACAATTTTGAATAAGTTTTTAAGGCCAACTTGGTTTTGGACGATTAGCGTAACATGAGATGGTCTAGCTCTCTTATACGCTTCGTCATTGGAAAGTCTGTCATTAATTTCATTATGATTATATACCTCTAACTCTTCGAGCTGTTTTAACATTTTTATAAAAATATGTGCTGTTGTTTCAGCATCGTAAATAGCTCTATGGTGTTGAGTTAACTCGACGCCATACTTTTTAGCTAAGAAGTTCAACCCGTGTTTACCATACTCTGTATTCACAGTTCTTGATAATTCTAATGTATCGATAACAGCATTTTTAGTTGCACCAAGACCTATTTTTTCAAAACCTGTATCAATAAAGCCCATATCAAACGAAGCGTTATGGGCGATATAAATTGCATCCCCAACAAATTCGTGGAAATCTCTCAGAACTGTCTCTATATCCGGTTGTCCTTGAAGCATTTCATCTGTAATTCCAGTTAAGTTTTTAATCGTTTCTGATAAACGTTCACCAGGATCTGAAAATCGTTCAAATGTGTCTACTACTTCACCATTTCTCACTTTAACTGCTGCTAACTCAATAATTTGATCATATTGACTGGATAAACCCGTAGTCTCAACGTCAAATACTATATAAGTAGCTGTCTTTAAAGGAATATCTTGTGATTTATATGCAATTGGTACACCGTCATCGACAAGCATACCTTCCATGCCATAAATCATTTTTATATCATTTTTCAACGCAGCTGCGTGGGCATCTGGGTATCCTTGTACACCGTTGTGGTCAGTTATTGCGATTGCTTTATGACCCCATTTAGCAGCTTGTTCTACGTATTTACCGATGTGAGTAATACCATCCATTTGACTCATTGATGTATGTAAATGTAGTTCAACACGCTTATCTGGTGCTTTATCAAGTTTAGGTGCTTTTTTAATTTCATGTATATCTGTCATCATCATGACAAGATCTCTAATAAATTGATCTTGTTCAATTCTACCTTGAGCACGAACCCAAGTACCTACTTTTAACGCTTTGAAGTGCTCTAAATCATCTTTACCTTTGCGCGTAAACATTTTTAATATAAGTGAATCTGTGTAGTCTGTAATTTTTAACGTTACAATATGTCTACCACTCTTCAACTCTTTCATTTCTATATCAAAAATCACACCTTCTAGTGCAACTTTGAATTCTTCTTCAATAATATCTTCAATTTTTCTAATGCTATCTACAGTAATATCTTTACCTATTTGACATCTAGCAACAGCATTTTCATCCCCGCCAGATTCGGCTTTCTCTTTCTTCATTCTTTCCATTTTCTCAGATGCAATGCGTGCTGCTTCTTCATCTTCTTGTTGAATATGAGCTTCAAATGATTCCAACTCTCTTCTCATTTGTTCTTCATTATCCATCGTTTCAAATACAACACGACTGATATTAAATCCGCATTTCTTCAGTGCTTGAACTAAAGAGCCATTCACTCTTTTTTCAAAATAATCACGTTCAACATCATTATTCACTTGCACTTTAACTACATCATCAGAGAAAATAATAGGCTTTTGTTTTAACTGATGTTTAACTTTATCACTAATACCCGTACCATCTATACAATGTGGCATATATTTTAAGATATGCTCATCTATTTGTTCCTTATTTTCCACTTCAATTGTCCAATCAACTTGTGCAATGCTTTGAAATACACTTTGCAGTTGATTTGTAAAAACTAGATACATTTCACTTGATAAATAGTATGGTAACTTTATATAAAAATGCCATAATCTTTTAGATTGAGAGACATTTATACGTGTTAATTCACCTTGTCCAACTATTTCTTTATCAAGTTCATCTGTTATGTTCAATTGTGTGAGTAACGTTTGGAATTTTTCTTTTCCTGTCATTGACAATTGCACGACCACCTTCATCAAAATGAAAAAGAGGCTATTTTTCATATTAGCCTCTTTAAATATCTTATATTATATCAGATTTTATACTTCTTATCAGTTTATTTCACTGCATCGTAATATGCTTTGATTACTTCTTCAATTTCATCAACATGTACTTCTTGGCTTTCCGTATTATCACGGCGTTTCACTTCTACTATACCTTCAGAAGCTTTTTTACCAACCATAATACGAACAGGTAATCCAATTAAATCAGCGTCGTTAAATTTAACGCCAGCACGTTCTTTACGGTCGTCATATAAAACATCAAATTTCTCTCTTAATTGTTCATATATTTGATCTGAAAGTTCTTTTTGTGCTTCCTGTTTAGGATTAATTGCGATTAAATGTAAATCATATGGTGAAATTGCTTTTGGCCATATAATACCATTATCATCATGGTGTTGTTCTATAACTGCTGATAAAGTTCTAGAAATACCTACTCCGTAGCAACCCATAATTAATGGTTGTGCTCTTCCTTGCTCGTTAAGGAATGTAGCATTCATGCTTTCTGAATATTTTGTACCAAGTTTAAACACTTGTCCAACCTCTATACCTTCAGCGAATTTTGCATTCCCTAAGTTATTAGGCAAAGCTTCACCTTCAAGTATAAATCTAAAGTCACCATATGCTTCAACTTTAAAGTCTCTATCAACGTTAGCATTTAAATAATGATAGCCATCTTCGTTAGCACCTACTGCAAGGTTATTAATATCTTGTATAAATTGGTCAGCATAAATTTTTATTTTATCAACATTAACTGGGCCTAAGCTACCTGGTTTTGCTCCCATAATATTTTCTATTTCTGTTTCAGTTGCTAACTCAATATTTTCAGTTTTAAAGAATGTTTTCAACTTAACATCATTTAATTCATGATGACCTCTAATTAATATCATGACATACTCGTCATCAACTTTAATAATCATAGATTTAATGATTCTATCTAACGTTACATTTAAGAAGTCTGCTAACGCCTGTGCAGTTTTTACATCAGGTGTTTCTACTTTTTCTAATTCTTTAATTTCTGTATGTTCAGGGTTTGGTGTATACACGACTTCAGCTTTTTCAATATTTGCTGCAAAATCAGTTGAATCACTATAAACGATTGTATCTTCACCAATTTCAGCTAACGCCATAAATTCGTGTGTATGATCGCCACCAATAGCACCGGAATCTGCTAATACAGGTCTGAATTTCAGCCCAACTCTAGTAAATATATTATGATACGCATTATACATATCGTTATATGTTTCATCTAATGACTCTTCATCAGAATGGAAAGAATACGCATCCTTCATGATAAACTCTCTTCCACGTAATAAACCGAAACGTGGGCGTTTTTCATCTCTAAATTTAGATTGAATTTGGAATAATGTTATTGGTAAACGTTTATATGATTTCAATTCATCACGTACTAATGATGTAATAATTTCCTCATGTGTTGGTCCAAGAGCAAAGTCACGATTATTTCGGTCTTTTAATCTCATTAATTCTGAACCGTAAGCTTCCCATCTACCTGATTCTTCCCATAATTCTGAAGGTTGAAGTACAGGCATTAGAACTTCCACGCCATCAATTCTTTCCATTTCTTCTCGAACAATTCGTTCAATTTTATTTAATACACGTTTAGCAGTAGGTAAATAACTATATATACCTCTAGCATTTTGTTTGATCATACCAGATTTAAGTAGAAATTTATGACTGATTGATTCAGCTTCAGCTGGTTCTTCTCTCAGTGTAGGTATAAATACTTTTGATTGTTTCATTTTTTTCCTCCTGTTCGTTACATGAAGTACCGTTGAATGTCATTCCACGTAACCATAATCATCACGAATATTAAAAATACAGCCCCAATAGATAACATTACCATTTCGGCCTTCTTGTTAATCGGCTTTCTAAATATCATTTCATATATAACAAATAGCAATCTACCACCATCCAAAGCTGGTATAGGTAGTAAATTCATTATACCTAAGTTAACACTTAGTAAAGCTGTAAAGCCCATTAATGTAACAAATCCTTGTTTAACAACTGTATCGACATTACTGTATATTCCGACTGGGCCATTCAACATGTCAAACGAGAAGTCACCTGTAAATATACTGCCTATCAAATTAGTTACTGCTAAGAAAATAACTTTACCTGCTACTACAGTTTTTTCAATACCTGCTAATAGTGGCCCAAATACAGTATGTTCAGTAGGTTGGGCTACACCAATCATATATTTTGTTTCGTACTCATCTTTCGCTACTTCTAATTTTTGTTTTTCAGCTGCAACTTTAAAAGATTTTTCCTGACCATCACGATCTACTTTTATTTCAACTGGTTTTTCTTTCTTTTCTTTAAATATTGGTTGAATATCGGTAAACTTATCTATTTTCTTACCATCAACTGTCTTTATTTCATCGCCCTTTTTAATACCTGCTGTTTGTGCAGGACCACCTTTTTCTAAATCACCAAACACAGGGTCATTTGTAGGTACGCCATTCCAATAAGCTAAACCTATAAAAATAACTAGAGCTAAAATAAAGTTGAATAATGGCCCTGCAAACAATGTTAAAAATCTTTGGTAAGGCTTTTTACTCATTAATTGTCTATCTTTAGGTGCTATTTGAATTAAATCACCATTTTGAACAAAATATGCTTCTCTCGCAATTTTAAAATGATGTCTTTCTTCATCACTTGCAGTTATACCTTCAATATAAATATCCTTTTCAAAATCGCTATCTTTAATTTCTATATGCTCAATTTGTTGGAATTTATGTTGGTCGTCCATAATAACATGAGTAATTTCATTTTGATCATTCAATTTAATTGCGATGTGCATACCAGGTGTTAGTGGATTTTGTTCTAAGCCATCACCGGCCATTCTGACATAACCACCAACAGGTAATAGTCTAATCGTATACAACGTCTCATTTTTCTTATAAGAATATATTTTCGGGCCCATGCCTATAGCAAATTCAGGGCACATAATGCCCGCTCGCTTAGCAAAAAACATATGGCCATATTCATGTACTGTAACTAAGAGACCAAATACAAATATAAATGCTAATATTGTATAAATCACGCTTACACCCCGTAATCCTTAGATTTATATGCTGCATCAATTTTTAAAATAGTATCTAAATCTGGAGATGCTATTACTTGATGCTCTTTCATTTCTTTCTCTATCATTCGTTCTATATCTAAAAATGATATTTCCTTATTCAAAAACTTCCCTACTGCTACTTCATTCACAGCGTTTAACACTACTGGCATCGTACCACCTATACTAAGTGCTTTATAAGCCAATTTAATACATTTAAATCTATTAAAATCCATCTCTTTGAAATTTAGTTGACCTATTTGTGCTAAATTAAGCCTCTCTGCATCTCTAGGTGCTCTATCTGGATATGTAAAAGCATATTGGATAGGCGTTCTCATATCAGGGGTACCAAGCTGTGCTATAATGCTAGAATCATTAAATTCAACCATAGAATGTATAATACTCTCTTTATGGAGTATCGTTTCTATTTGATCGATATTTAAATCAAATAACCATTTAGCCTCAATGACTTCCAGACCTTTATTCATCATAGTTGCTGAATCAATTGTGATCTTTTGACCCATAGACCAATTAGGATGATTTAAAGCATCTTCTAACGTAACATCTTTCAACTCATCTCGAGTTAAATCTCTAAACGAACCACCACTTGCTGTAATGATAAGCTTATTAATATTTTGATTATTTTCACCGTGTAAACATTGGAATATAGCAGAATGCTCAGAATCGACAGGCAATATTTTAACGTTTTTTTCTTTCGCTTTGTTCATAACAAGTTCGCCAGCCACTACTAAAGTTTCTTTATTAGCTAAAGCAATATCAATTCCAGCTTCAATAGCAGCCATTGTCGGCTTTAAACCTATACTACCTAAAATTGAATTCAATAACAAATCTGTTTTGTGATATGTTGAAACTGCTAATAACCCTTTATCACCGTATACTATTTCTACATCTAAATGGCTAAGTTTTTCTATATCTTCTTCATATTGTACAGATACGATATCAGGTTTGAACTCGTTTATAATATTCTGTGCGTACGCGATATTTTTTCCAACAGAAAATGCAACTAAATTAAAATCAGTTGCATGCTCTCTTATAACATCTAACGCTTGTTGACCAATCGAGCCACTTGCTCCTAAAATAGCAATGTTTTTCACTTGATTCACCTCATCTTACATTTGAAATAGGAATAAGTTCAATAAAGGTAAGACAAAGATAAAGCTATCAAACCTATCAAGTATACCACCATGTCCTGGCATAACATTCCCTGAGTCTTTCACACCAAAATGACGCTTCAACCCTGATTCCACTAAATCGCCTAATTGTCCAAACATGCTTAATAACATCGTTAATGGAATAAGTAACCATAATGATACATGCATATCAAAAGATTGTCCAAAAATAACAGCAACAATTAAGCTAGAAATAATACCGCCAATAAAACCTTCAATAGTCTTATTTGGACTTATAAGAGGCCATAATTTATGTTTACCAAACAATCGGCCAAATATATATGCACCTGTATCTGTTAACCATACGACTAATAATGCGAACAGTATGAAGTGTAAACCATGCTCTCTAGTTTCGTAAAAATACATAAAGCCAATACCTATATAAACAACTGAGAGCGTACAAAAAGCAGCGTCCATAAAATTAAACCTGTTCTTAGACATAACAGTGTAGCTCAACATCAAGAAGCTCATAATAATCAACAATTGTAGTTGAAATTCTATATTATGTTGTATAAGCTCTTGCGGTAATAAAATAATACATAATGAAGCAACCGACAAAAAGCCCGGTATTGAAATAATCGTTAAATTATTCATATTTAGTATTTCTTTGAGCGCAATTAACGCAAGTAAATAAGCGAGTATTATGACAGGTACTCCCCCATAAATTACAACTGGGAGAAATACAGCCAACGCAACGATTGCGGATATTGTTCTTGTTTTCATTTTTTTCTCCTTTACAGCCCACCAAACCTACGTTGTCTTGACTGATAAATTTTTAAACAATCTATAAGTGATTGTTCATCGAAATCTGGCCATAGTGTTTTAGTAAATACAAATTCACTATATGATGATTGCCATATTAAGAAATTACTCAATCTTTCCTCTCCAGAAGTACGTATTAATAATTCTGGATCAGGAATGTCTGAAGTAAATAAATTATCCTCTATATTTTTTTCTGTTAAATCATCTATAGACATTCGACCCGCATCGATTTCTTGATATAGTTTTTTAACTGCATTTAAAATTTCTGCTCTTCCACCGTAATTTAAAGCAAAAATTAAATTTAATCCTGTATTATCTTTTGTTTTATTAATTGCCTCATTTATTGCTTTTTTAGTATGATTCGGCAATTGATCTGAAAAACCTATAGTCGATACTTTTACATTTTTTTCGATTAGTTCTGGTAAAAATGTTTTTAAGAAATCTACTGGCAATTTCATAATATAATTGACTTCGTCTTCGGGTCTACTCCAATTTTCAGTTGAAAAAGCATATAACGTTAAGTATTTCACACCTAAATCATTAGCTTTTCTCGTGATTTTTTTAACAGTTTGCATCCCTTCATAATGGCCTTTTATTCGGGGCATTTTTTTATTTTTAGCCCATCGTCCATTTCCATCCATTATGATTGCTATATGTTCTGGAATAGTTAAAATATTATCATTATTTATTTGTTGTTTTTGCTTTATAAACTTTTTTATCATAGCGTCCTCCATCAAACAAACGCGAATTTATATGTATTTGAATTAAACATATCGTAATACATTTTATCACAAAAAGAAGCATTCTGTGTATATAAAGAAAAAAACTGTACCAAAGTCTGATTTGGTACAGCCCATATCTTTAGATTTCTAGAATATCTTTTTCTTTTTCAGTAGTTAAGTCATCTATTTGCTTAATGAAGTCGTCTGTTACTTCTTGAACTTTGTCAGTTTGAGTTCTTAAGTCATCTTCTGAAATGTCGCCATTTTTTTCTTGTTTTTTCAAGTCTTCGTTTGAATCACGTCTTACATTACGGATTGCAACTTTAGCGTTTTCAGCTTCTTTTTTAGCTTCTTTAACTAATTCTTTTCTTCTTTCTTCAGTTAATGCAGGAACAGTGATTCTAATTACTGTACCATCACTTGTTGGGTTTACCCCAAGATTTGCTGCATTAATTGCTTTCAATACATCTTCAACAGAAGATTTATCATATGGTTGAACAACTAACAAACGAGCTTCTGGTACAGATATACCAGCTAATTGTTGAATTGGTGTTGGTACACCATAATACTCAACATTCACTCTGTCTAAAAGATTCGCATTTGCATGACCAGTTCTAATCCCAGCTAAATCTCTACTAAAGCTTTCTATTGTTTTATTCATTTTTGACTTTGTTTCTTTAATAACATCTGCCATGGAATTTACACCTCGTGTTTATTTTGTAATAATCGTACCGATTTCTTCACCTTGAACGGCACGTTTAATATTTCCTTCTTCCATTATCGAGAATACAACAAGTGGGATGTCGTTGTCCATACAAAACGATGATGCAGTTGAATCCATCACTTGTAATCCTTCTTGTAACATTTGAATATATGTCAATCTTTCGTATTTTTCTGCATTAGGATCTTTTTTAGGGTCAGCAGAATAAACACCATCTACATTATTTTTACCCATTAAGATAACATCAGCTTCAACTTCAGCAGCTCTTAATGCTGCAGTTGTATCAGTTGAGAAATACGGATTGCCGATACCTGCTGCAAATATAACGACTCTCTTTTTTTCTAAATGACGGATTGCACGTCTTCTAATATAAGGCTCTGCAACTTGTTTCATTTCTATTGATGTTAATACTCTTGTATCACAGTCCAATTGTTCTAAACTGTCTTGTAAAGCTAGAGCATTCATTACTGTCGCCAACATACCCATATAATCAGCTGTACCGCGATCCATTCCTAAATCGCTACCTGTTTTTCCTCTCCAAATGTTTCCGCCACCAACAATAACTGCAACTTCGCAGTCCATTTGAGCTACTTCTGAAACTTGTTGAGCAATACTTTTTATTACAACTGGGTTAATACCAAAACCTGAATCTCCGGCTAAGGCTTCTCCACTTAATTTAAGAACGACGCGTTTATATTTAGAATTTTTTGTCATCTCGATCCCTCTCTATGCTTATAATTAGGTCTTAATATAACGAAAGAAGACACAAGACGTGTCTTCTTTCAAAAGGTAACCTTAGTTACCTCCCATTTGTCCTTTTACTTCATCAGCAAAGTTATCAGAACGTTTTTCGATACCTTCCCCAACTTCGTAACGAACGAAATCTACAAGCACGCCGCCATCTGTTTTCAAGAATTCAGCAACAGTTTGATCTGGGTTTTTAACAAATGCTTGGTCTACAGCACAGATTTCTTCTAAATATTTACGCATTCTACCTTCTACCATTTTTTCAACGATATTTTCAGGTTTGCCTTCGTTTAATGCTTGTTGTTTAAGAATTTCTTTTTCGTGCTCTAATTCTTCTTCAGAAACTTGGTCACGAGAAACAAATTTAGGGTTTAAAGCTGCGATGTGCATAGCAACGTCTTTAGCAGCTTCAGCATTAGTAGAACCTTCAACAAGAGTTAACACACCGATACGTCCACCCATGTGTAGGTATTCGCCGAATGCATCGTTATCTGTTTTAGTTTTTATAGTGAATCTACGTAAAGTTAATTTTTCACCAATAGTTGAAATAGCTTCATTCATTTTTTCTTCTACAGTTTGTCCATTAGCTAATTTAGAAGCGTTTAATTCATCAACATCAGCTGGTTTAACTTCAAGAATATGATCAGCCATTTCTTTTACTAAGTTTTGGAAACCTTCGTTACGAGCAACAAAGTCAGTTTCAGAGTTTAATTCAAGGATTACAGCTTCGTTACCTTTAGAAGCAACATATGTTGTACCTTCTGCTGCTACACGGTCAGCTTTTTTAGCTGCTTTAGCAATTCCTTTTTCACGTAAAAAGTCTACCGCTTTATCGATGTCACCATCTGTTTCTGTTAAAGCTTTTTTACAGTCCATCATACCTGCGCCAGTTTTTTCACGTAATTCTTTGACAAGTTTAGCTGATATAGCCATATTAAATTCCTCCATTTATATAAATAATCAATTATAAAAAATTTAGTAATTCTTTCTAAAAAAAGGTGATAAGTTATAGAACCTTATCACCTTTTTGAAATTATGCTTCAGTAGTTTCAGTTGATTCTTCTTTAGGTGCTTGTTCAGTTTCGTTTAAGTCGATGTTTTGCTCTTCAGCAACATCTTCATTTGAAACGCCTTGTTGACCTTCAATAATAGCATCTGCCATTTTACCAGTTAACAATTTAACAGCACGGATAGCATCATCGTTCGCAGGGATAACATAGTCGATTTCATCTGGATCACAGTTTGTATCAACAATACCAACGATTGGAATGTTTAATTTGTGTGCTTCAGCAATTGCGTTACGCTCTTTACGAGGGTCAACTACGAATAATGCTTGAGGCATTGATTTCATATCACGAATACCGCCTAAGAATTTGATTAAACGGTCGTATTCTTTTTTAATTTCTACAACTTCTTTTTTAGGTAGTACATCAAATGTACCGTCTTCTTCCATTTTTTCAATTTCAGAAATACGTTTTACACGTTTAGAAATTGTTTTATAGTTAGTTAAGATACCACCTAACCATCTTTGGTTAACGTAGTAGTGACCAGCACGTTCAGCTTCTTCTTTAACTGACTCTTGTGCTTGTTTTTTAGTACCTACGAATAATACTTTACCGCCTTCTTCTGAAACAGATTTAATAAAGTTGTATGCTTCATCAACTTTTTTAACTGTTTTTTGTAGGTCGATAATGTAGATACCGTTTCTTTCAGTAAAGATATACTTTTTCATTTTTGGGTTCCAACGGCGTGTTTGGTGACCGAAGTGAACTCCTGCTTCTAGCAATTGTTTCATTGAGATAACTGCCATAATAAATTCCTCCTAATTGGTTTTATTCCGCCATAATCACATATTATAGTAACAACAATCAAAATGTTGCACCAAACTATAATTTACGTGAATATGTGTGAATTTGGCTTTTTCAGCCGTTGTTAAATATATCATATTTAGCTTAACTCATCAAGTATTTTTATTTAGTTATTCCTAACTCATCTAAGAAACGTTCTTTTTTAATTCTTATGAACGTACCCTTCATACCTAACGAGCGTGATTCAATAACGCCAGCACTTTCAAGTTTTCTTAAAGCATTTACAATAACTGATCTAGTTATACCAACACGGTCAGCTACTTTAGATGCAACTAGTAATCCTTCTGGAGCACCTAATTCTTCAAAGATATGTTCAATTGCTTCTCTTTCAGAATAAGATAAAGAGTTGATTGCCATATTAATAGCAGCTTTATCTCGAGCTTCTTGTTCAATTTCGTTATGCTTTTCTCTTAATATTTCCATACCGATAACAGTCGCTGCATATTCACCTAAAACTAAATCGTTGTCGTTAAAGTCTTGAGTAACACGTCCAACAACCAAAGTACCTAAGCGTTCACCACCACCTAAAATCGGGAAAATAGTTGTTTGGCTATCTTCAAATAATTCTTTGTTTTCTGGTGGGAAAACAGTTAACACATCATCAATTCCAATGTTTTCTTTAGTTTGGCTTACGTGCATTAATTGGTCAGTGTATTCTTTTGGTATATGTCTATCTTCTAACATTTGTATAATTCTATCATTGCTTAATAATTCATTTAAACTTGAACCTAAAATTTTACCTCTTCTTGAAACGATAAAAACATTTGTTACTGTTACATCACTTATTGTTTTAGCCATGTCTTTAAAATCTACAGCTATCCCTTTATGTTTTTGTAGTAATGTATTTAATTCTCTTGTCTTTGATAATAAACTCATTTAATTTTTGCTCCTTTTTTTATAATATAAATGCACTTAAATCTTTATTCGTTGCGATTGATTCTAATTTTTGATTTACATATTCAGGTGTAATATCTACTACTGCATTTGGCATATTAGAAGCTTCAAAAGATAAGTCTTCTAACATTTTTTCTAATATCGTGTGTAATCTTCGAGCACCAATATTATCTGTTTCTTGATTAACTTGGAATGCAATCTCAGCTAATCTGTTAATTGCATCATCTGTAAAGTTTATAGTAACCATTTCAGTTTCAAGTAATGCTTTATATTGTTCAAGAAGAGATTGTTTTGGTTCTTTTAATATTTTCACAAAATCTTCTGTAGTTAAACTTTCTAACTCAACACGGATTGGGAATCTCCCTTGTAATTCTGGGATTAAATCGCTCGGTTTCGACATGTGGAAGGCACCTGCGCCAATAAATAAAATATGTTCAGTATTCACAGAACCATATTTAGTTTGGATTACACTACCTTCAACAATTGGTAAAATATCTCTTTGTACACCTTGTCGTGAAACATCTTGTCCACCACTGTTATTACTTACAGCAATTTTATCAATTTCATCTATAAAGACCATGCCCATTTGTTCAGTAAGTTGAATTGCTTCTTCGTTCACTGATTCTTGATCGATTAATTCATTCGCAATTTCGTCGATTAAGATTTTTCTAGCAGATTTAACAGGCAAGTTTCTTTCTATTTTTTTCTTCGGCATCATTTGAGAAAGCATGTCTTGCATTTGCGGATTATTTTCCATACCCATCATGCCTAATGATTGTTGTTCTTGTTCTACTTTAATTTTTACTATTTCCTCTTCTAATTCTCCATTAAGAAGTTGTTTCTTTATATCTTCACGTTTTGTTTTGATTTCTTCTGTTGGTGCTTCTTCCTCTTCTTGTTGTTGATTAAAGTTTGGAAATTGACCGCCGAATAAAGATTCTAATGGATTACCTGTATTAGTTTGCGCTTTTTTCTTCATGCTCGGAACGAGTAGTTTCACTAAACGTTCATTCGCTTTTTTCTTTGCATCCTCTAATACACCTTTTTTCTTTTCTTCTTTAACGATACGTCGACCAACTTCAACTAAATCACGTATCATACTTTCCACATCACGTCCGACATATCCGACTTCTGTGAATTTTGTTGCTTCAACTTTTACAAATGGTGCACCTACAAGTCTAGCCATTCTTCTAGCAATTTCTGTTTTACCAACACCTGTTGGTCCAATCATCAATATATTTTTAGGGATGATTTCATTTCTTAACTGTTCTTCTAATAAACTTCTTCTATATCTGTTTCTTAATGCAATTGCAACTTTTCGTTTTGCATCTTGTTGACCAATGATGTGATCATTTAAACGATCAACAATATCATGTGGTGTCATTTTTAATTGATTTTGTGACAACCTGGAACCCTCCATTTAAATTTCTTCTACTCTGATTTCATGGTTAGTAAATACACAAATATCTGCTGCAGTATTCAATGAAGCTTCAGCAATTTCTCTAGCTGATAAATTAGGGGCATATGATTTCAATGCCCGACCAGCGCTTAGCGCATAGTTCCCACCAGATCCGATGGCGATTATGCCATCATCAGGTTCTATCACTTCGCCAGTACCACTTACTACAAGTAGATCCGTTTCATTCATAACGATTAACATTGCCTCTAACTGACGCAACATTTTGTCGCCTCTCCACTCTTGGGCAAGCTCTACAGCAGCTCTCGTTAAATTACCACTATATTCTTGTAACTTAACTTCAAATTTTTCAAATAATGTAAACGCATCGGCAACACTACCAGCAAAACCAGCAACAACTTTATCATGATAAAGCCTACGCACTTTTCTAGCAGTTTGTTTCATGATAACTTGTTCGCCTAATGTCACTTGTCCATCTCCTGCCATTGCAGAATGTCCATTGTGTCTAATTGCAAATATTGTTGTAGCATGTAATGTTGAACTCATTTTAATTCTCCTTTATGCACGGGGATGTGCAGATAAATATACTTTTCTTAATTGATCTTTTGTAACATGTGTATATTGACTCGTTGTAGACAAACTTTCATGACCTAATAAACTTTGAACCGTTCTCATATCTGCACCTTGATTTAATAAATGTGTCGCGAATGTATGGCGCAATTTATGGGGGTGGATGTGATAAACGCCTTGAGTACGTTTAACAATTTCATTCAAAGCATATCTTATGCCACGCTCAGTAATAGCTTGTCCACGCATATTAACAATTAAATAATCATGGTCTATTTTTAACTGACTTCTAAAATTATCAATATAATCTATTATTGCACTTTGACAATATTCACCAAAAGGTACAACTCTTTCTTTATTACCTTTTCCTAATACTTTCACAAAAGAATAATCCAAATCTATATCATCTAATTGAATATGAACTAATTCTGAAACACGAATTCCTGTTGCATATAATAATTCCAATATGACTTTGTCTCTAATATTTGTTCTTTTTCCATCATTTAATGTTTCAAATAGTTTTTCCATTTCTTCTTCATAGAAGAAACTTGGTAAATGATGTTCTTTTTTAGGATGAACAAGTTGAATAAACGGGTTTTGTATATCACTGTCTACACTCATCCAATATTGGTATAAAGATCTCAGTGTTGAGATTTTACGTGATACACTTGTACGTTTATGCTCTTTATCATACAAAAATGCAAGGTATCTCCTTGCATCCTTATATTCAAATTCTTTTAATGACAAATGTTCCGTCTTCAAGAAATTGTTAAATTCAATTAAATCAAGTTCATAAGCATTCAATGTATGCGTAGAAAAGTGTTTTTCATACATTAACATATTTAAGAATTGTTGTTCTATAGCATGCATTTATACTCACTCCTCAATTTATCTGAATTGTATCACAATTATTATAAATCTTAAAATAATTTACTATAACATTACTTTAAATGAATCTAAGTGTTTCAATGCACGATTTGCTAGCTTTTCATAACGTTCTTTTTTATCTTTTATACGTTTTTCTAATGTAGGTAAGAGACCAAAGTTAGCATTCATCGGTTGGAAGTTTTTATTATTATTTGCATGTGTAATATAGTAAGCCATACTACCGATAATTGTTTCTCTTGGGAATACTATTGGTTCCAAATTCGATACTAATTTACTCGCATTAATACCTGCAATTAAACCACTCGCTGCACTTTCTACGTATCCTTCAACTCCAGTCATTTGACCAGCAAAGAATAAGTCATTACGTGATTTCAATTGGTAAGTTTCTTTTAACGCGTTCGGCGAATTAATGAAAGTATTTCTATGCATAACGCCATAACGTACAATATCAACATTTTCTAATCCAGGAATCAATGAAATCACTTCTTTTTGAGCGCCCCATTTTAAATGTGTTTGAAAACCTACAATATTATATAGCGTGCCTGCTGCATCATCTTGTCGTAATTGAACCACTGCATATGGACGTTTCCCCGTCTTAGGATCTTCTAAACCTACTGGCTTCATTGGCCCAAATAAAAGAGTTTTCTTACCTCTTTCAGCCATGACTTCAAAAGGCATACACCCTTCAAAATAAATTTCTTTCTCAAATTCCTTTAAAGGTACTACTTCTGCTTGAATAAGCGCTTCATAAAATCTATCAAATTCTTCTTCTGTCATTGGACAATTTAAATATGCCGCGTCACCTTTATCATAGCGCGATTTCAAATAAACTTTATCCATATCAATTGAATCTTTCTCAATGATTGGTGCAGCTGCATCGTAGAAATATAATTGTTCTTCCCCAGTAATATTGATAATTTCTTGTGTCAAACTTTGTGTTGTAAGAGGTCCAGTTGCTATAATTGTTGGCCCATCAGGTATTTTTGTAATCTCTTCATTCATTACAGTTATGTTAGGATGATTTCTTAAAGTATCAGTAATATACCCCGCAAAATCATGTCTATCTACAGCCAATGCTCCTCCCGCAGGAACACGTGCATTATCAGCAGCTCTTATAATAAGTGAATCGAGTTGTCTCATTTCTTCCTTTAGAACACCAACAGCATTTGTAAGTTGATTACCTCTCAAAGAATTAGAACAAACTAATTCAGCAAATTTATCAGTATGATGAGCTGGCGTATTTTTGACTGGCCTCATTTCATATAAGTTAACATTTATCCCTTTTTTGGCGATTTGATAAGCCGCTTCCGACCCAGCTAGACCAGCGCCAATAACATTTATTGAAGTCATATTAAATGCCTCCTATTTCCACATTTTTATATTCCATATTGAATTGTATAACAAATCTGAATTTAATCAAATAATAAACTAAAGCAAATTTTTAAAAATTAGTGACAATTTACTGTTTTTACCAATAAACAAAAAAACAAGTGCAAAAAATTATCTATACCGATAACTTTTTGCACTTCACACATTATTTCTGTTCTTGTTCTTTATAATCACAATTTGGACAAATAACTTGTGCAGATTTTCCTTTTTTACGTTCAACTAAAACTGTATCACATTTTGGACATGAACGATCTAATGGTCTATCCCATGATGTATAATCACATTCAGGATATCTTGAGCAACCGAAGAAAATACGATTTTTCTTAGATTTACGCTCTACCACTTCGCCTTCTTTACACTTCGGACATTTAACACCAATCGTTTTAATAATTGCTTTTGTATTTCTACACTCAGGGAAATTAGAACAAGCCATAAACTTCCCGTATCTTCCCATTTTATAAACCATAGGTGAACCGCATAATTCACAATCTTCTCCTGCAGGCTCATCTTTAATTTCTATTTTTTCCATTTCTTCTTCTGCTCTAGCAACATCAATTTTGAAGTTCTCATAGAACATGTCGATAACTTTCTTCCATTCTATTTCGCCTTCAGCGACTTTATCTAATAGTGTTTCCATATTAACTGTAAAGTCTACATCGATAATTTCAGGGAAGTATTCTTTCACTGATTCATGAACAATTTCACCAAGTTCAGTTGGTATAAAACGTTTTTGATCAAGTTTGACGTAATTTCGTTTTTGTATTGTGTCAATTGTTGGAGCATAAGTAGATGGTCTACCAATTTTTAATTCTTCCATTGTTTTTACTAAACGCGCTTCCGTATATCTTGGTGGTGGTTGCGTAAAGTGTTGTTTAGGATCAATTTTCTCAGCAGTAACGATATCTCCTTTTTCTAATGGAGGCAATTTACCATCTTTCTCTTCATCTTGATCATCTTTAGCTTCAACATATACTTTCATGAAACCTTTAAATTTAATCGTTTGACCATTTGCTCTGAATTTTAAATCGCCTTGCGTTATATCTGCAGCTACTGTATCTGCTATTGCAGGAGCCATTTGACTCGCCATAAATCTTTCCCATATCAGCTTGTACAATCTATGTTGATCTCTAGATAAAAATGCCTTCATTTGTTCTGGCGTTCTAGCAACACTTGTAGGTCTTACTGCTTCGTGGGCATCTTGTGCACCTTGTTTACCTTTAGTAGCTTTTGCTTTTGATAAATATTCTTTACCATATTCATTTTCAATAAATGTTGCTGCTTCAGCTTGTGCTGTTTCTGATATACGTGTGGAGTCAGTTCTCATATATGTGATTAACCCGACAGTACCTTGCTTTTTAAGATCTATACCTTCATATAATTGTTGAGCAAGCATCATTGTTTTTCTAGCTTTGAAATTCAATTTACGCGAAGCTTCTTGTTGTAATGAAGAAGTTGTAAATGATTTAGCGGGGTGTCTTAATTTTTCTTTTTTCGTTACTTGTGTAACTTCAAATTTGTCCCCATCTAATTGTGTTGTAATTTTTTTAACATCACCTTCATTTTTCAACTTAACTGGTTTGCTTTTCTCATGTAAGAATTTAGCAGAAAACGTTTTTGTTTTATGTTTGAATAAACCTTCTATTGTCCAATACTCTTCAGGTTTAAAATTATTAATTTCATTTTCACGATCAATCACAAGTCGTAATGCTACTGATTGAACACGTCCTGCAGATAAACCTTTTTTCACTTTCTTCCATAAAACTGGTGATATATTATAACCTACTAGTCTATCTAATATTCTACGTGCTTGTTGAGCATCAACTAACTCATGTTCGATTTCTCTTGGATGCTTAAAACTTTCTTTTACAGCATCTTTCGTAATTTCATTAAATACTACTCGTGATTTTTTATTTTCATCTATATCTAATATATGTGCTAAATGCCAAGCAATCGCTTCACCTTCTCGGTCAGGGTCACTCGCAAGATAAACGTTTTTAGCTTTTTTTGCATGACGTTTTAAATCTTTAACGACTGGTCCTTTACCTCGAATAGTTATATATCTAGGTTCATAATAATTATCTACATCTACACCCATTTGACTACGAGGCAAATCTCTAACATGCCCCATAGAAGCGATGACTTTATATTTTTTTCCTAAATATTTTTCAATGGTTTTAGCTTTTGCAGGCGATTCGACAATGACAAGATTTTCTGCCAAAGTAACTCCCCCTTGCTATTCTATTGATTACAAATGTAAATGATAAACTGATAAATTCAGCTTTGTCAATTAAAATATTTTTTCAAACCTTTCAATTTGTTCCATTTTACCTAAAATCTTCAAGTATATCTTCAGGCGTTTGTATAAGTTTAGCACCTTCTTGAATTCGTTTATTTACGCCTTTACTCAAGCTCTGGAATATAGTACCAGGACAACAATAAACATTACGATTTTGATCTAACGCTTGATCAATTGTAATAAGTGATCCACTTCGTTCATTTGCTTCAGTAACTAAAACGCCTTGAGACAAACCGCTTATAATTCTGTTTCTCTCAGGAAAACGCCATTTCTGTAACTTAACATTAGGATAATATTCACTTATTACTAAATGATGCTTTCTCATAAACAAATTTATATAATCTGTAGATTTTGGATAATGGTAATTCAGTCCAAAAGCCGCAACACCAATCGTGTGACCACCTTGATCTATCGTTTTTAGATGAGCGAAATAATCCGCGCCCATTGCTAAACCAGATACAATCGTGATATTAGCTTTAACTAAACTTGGTATTAATGTATCACAAATCTGTTCAGTATAGGTAGTTGCTTTACGAGAACCAACAATTGCGAGCATTTTTGAATGATTTAATAAATTCATATCACCTTGCCCAAATAACATTAATGGATAATCGTAAATCTGCTTCAGTAAATTAGGATAACCCGACTGGTTCGAAAAGACAAATTTAATATTCTGAGCTTCGATGTTTTTTACTAGCTCCTCTATATCACTATCTCGATACCTATTATACATTGCAAACATTTTATTATAATTAAAATTCGATTTGGAAATGAAATTTAAGAACTCATCATGATCATCAATAAAATTTAAACTTGTATCATAACTTAACATTTTATGTAAATGCCTAGTCGTAAAACCAGCGTAAGTTAATTTTAAAACTATTTCTTGATTAAAATTCATAATTATTGCTCCTTCTATAGTGTAGAATATGTGAGGTTGGAATAGTGGATTGTGTAGTGGATATTGATTTGAATTTGAGGTTTATTATTGTTTTGATGGGTTTTGCGTGCGTTAACGGGCTTGTTTTTTCACTCTTGCATGTTACATTTTCTAACGAGCTTGTTATATTTGTCTTGCAGGTTAGAGCATTTCTTTCTCTATATTTCATTGGATTTTTTTAAGTTTCAACTGATCTTTATGCGCTAACGGGCTTGTTTTTTCGCTCGTGCACGTTACGTTTTCTAACGAGCTTGTTCTATCCATCTTGCACGTTAGAGCACTTCTTTCGCTATATTTCATTAGATTTTTTTTAAGTTTCAACTGATTTTTATACGCTAACGGGCTTGTTTTTTCACTCGTGCACGTTACATTTTCTAACGAGCTTGTTATATTTGTCTTGCACGTTAGAGCACTTCTTTCGCTATATTTCATTCGATTTTTTTATGTTTCAACTGATTTTTATACGCTAACGGGCTTGTTTTTTCACTCGTGCACGTTACGTTTTCTAACGAGCTTGTTCTATCCATCTTGCACATTAGAGCACTTCTTTCTCTATATTTCATTCGATTTTTTTAAGTTTCAACTGATTTTTAAGTCAAGTCCATATTTATGTGTAATATCTTTAGAAGTAATCAACCATTGGTTTTTTAGAATGTATTAACAAAATAAATCTGTTTGA